>JAADHY010000578.1 GCA_013151585.1 Planctomycetota bacterium | reverse complement strand
GCCAAGAAGTCATGTTCTTGACGCCTTGCGACCTGGACCGAGACGGACGAGTCGACGTGGCCGTGGCTGTTCGCGGAGGCGATCTGCTTTACTTCCGGTGTGAGCGACTGCGGCCGCTCACTTGGCGGACCTGGCCGATCCACATGCCACCGGGGACGGGGACGGGCAAGGCCGTCGCCGCCGGCGATCTCAACCTCGATGGCCGCGTGGATTTGGTTGTCAGTTGTGAGAACGCCCGCGGTCGATCCGGCGTATTCTGGTTGTCATGGCGTGGGTCGGTTTTTGATGCCGAATGGGACGCGCACGAGATCAGCGGCCGAGAGGAAGGAACGAAGTACGATCTGGTCCGCCTGATCGACCTCGACGAAGATGGCGACCTGGACGTCCTGACGTGCGAGGAACGAGATAATTTGGGCGTCATTTGGTACGAAAACCCAACCCGCTGAATAACGGCGACCGACGACGAATCGCTCGGCCAGTCGTATCGTGCGGCTGAGGATCTGCGAGAAATCAGAATATCGAACCATGCCCGAACCGATTTCGAAGATCGTGCTCGGGTCCCGCTCGCCGCGGCGGCGGGATCTGTTGCGGCTGATTGTGCCTGAGGAGCGAATTGTCGTTCTTCCCCCACGAGACAGCGATGAACCGGGCTTCGAAGACGTCCCAACGTGGCGGGCGTTGGAAGACCGTTTGATGGAAATCGCGGAAGGGAAAAGTCGCGACGTGTTGGAACAAGTGCGGCAGGGGCGGGGCGTCGGCGTCCAGCGCACCCAGGCTGTCGTCACCGCCGACACGGTGATCGCCGCCGGGACGTTGGACGAGCGGCCCGTCGTGCTTGGGCAGCCAGAGACGCAGGACCATCGTTCGTGGCAAGCGGTAGTGCGTCGATGGTTTGAAGAGTACTACGCCGGACACACCCACGTGGCGCTGACCGCTTTCTGCGTCACCACACTCTCCGGACGCTCGGTGCGAGGAGTGGCGCGGTCCGAGGTAACGTTTCGTTCCGATGTGGGGCGCTGGCTTGACTGGTACCTTCGAACAGGAGAACCGCTGGGCAAGGCGGGCGGCTACGGCATTCAGGGAGCGGCGGATGTGTTCATCGCGCGGGTCGACGGGAGCATCAGCAACGTGGTTGGGTTGCCGCTGAGAGAGCTGCTGGATGCCTTTGAAGAATTGGGGCTCGACCTCGATCCACCGTCGCTCGTATGATGAAATCGTCATGATGACAGCGAGAACCGGGCTCGGCCGGATCGCTTGTGTCCGCGACATTCTTTGCCGCGCGCCCGTAGCAGATCACGTTCGATTGGTGCGACCTGGACGGGACCACATTCCGAGGACCTGCAGTCAACCGGACCCCACTTGAGACGAGCCAACGATGCCGAGTGAGCTCAAGACAAACGCCGAACCCCCGCTGCGGATCGGGAACCGGGTTTTGCCCAGCCGCTACTTCCTGTCTCCGCTGGCCGGGTACACTCATTTGGCATTCCGGCGGGCGGTGCGGGAGCTGGGCGGGTTGGGTCTGGCGACGACTGATCTGGTTCAAGCCACACTGCTTCTGTCGCAGACGCGGAAGTCCATGGAGCTGATCGCCACGACACCGGACGATCGGCCGCTGTCGATTCAGATATACAGCGGACTGGAAGATGAGTTGGTCCGGGCCGCCCGATGGCTTGAAGAGCACGGCTATGAAGGCATCGACATCAACATGGGCTGCCCGATGGCGAAAATCAATGGGCAGGGTGGTGGCGCGCGTTTGATGTGCGATGTGGATCGGGCGGCGCGAATGGTCGCAGCGGTGGTTGCGGCGGTCCGCCTGCCTGTCACGGTGAAGATGCGATTGGGTTGGGACGAACGTTCGATCACCGCCCCGGAATTGGCTCGGATGTGCGAGCGGGTCGGAGTGGCGGCGGTCACCGTCCATGCTCGAACGCGGCAGCAGGGGTTCCGGGGTCGAGCCCATTGGCAGGGGATTCGTGCCGTGGTTGAGGCCGTGGAGACCATTCCGGTTGTCGGCAACGGCGATGTCCGCACGGTGGAGGATGCCTTCCGAATGCGCCAAGAAACCGGCTGCGCTGCGGTCGCCATCGGTCGCGGGGCGATCCTCGACCCTTGGATCTTCCGAAAAATCCAGCAGGCCGAACAGGGACATCGGCCGACCGAACCGTCGGCGACGGAGCAGATCGATTTCCTGGTTCGCCATTTCAGGTTGATGACCGAACAGCACGGGGCTTACAGTTGCGTGCTGTTTCGCAAGTACGCCGCTTGGTACGGCGCCCGGTTAGGAATTCCCGAAGACCTGGAAGCTCGCTTGCGGCGTCTGGAAAGTATTGCTCAGTTCGACACGATCGTCGAAGAAATCCGTCGCCGCCACGGCCAGCGACGGTCCGCCGTTCCGACGGCGTTGATGAAGCTACCCAACGGACCGACCGACCGGCGGTAACGCGTGTGCGGTGACCGGATCGGTTTCGAGGCTCACGAACCGGCCATTTCTTCCAACACGGCGCGCACGTCGTGTTCCGACACGTCTTTGAAAAGTTCGACGTGCCCGAGCCGGGTTGGTAGCACGAACCTCAACCGACCGGAGACGGCCTTCTTGTCCAGCTTCATGCGATCCAGCACGGCCTCCGGAGTGAATTGCCGCGGGTCGGGCAGTCTCGTGGGCAAATGCAACCGCTTGAGCAAGTCGAGCTGCCGTTGAGTGACGTCCGGCTCGATCAATTTCATCCTCTCGGCCAACCGGCTGGCGTAGATCATGCCGATAGCGACCGCCTCGCCGTGCAGCAACTGGTCGTAATGCGAGAGAGCCTCGAAAGCGTGAGCGAACGTGTGGCCGTAGTTGAGAATCGACCGGAGTCCGGTCCGTTCAAATTCATCTTGTTCCACCACGTCCGCCTTCAGGCGGCAGCAGCGGGCAACGATATACCGCAGCACGCCCGGTTCGCGGTCGTTCAGATCGTCGGAGTGGGCTTCCAGATAAGCAAAGAATTCCGCGTCCTGGATCACGCCGTACTTGACCACTTCGCCCAAGCCGCTGCGGTATTCCCGGTCCGGAAGCGTATTGAGCGTGTCGGTGTCGATGAAAACGCCGACCGGCTGATAAAAAGCTCCAATCAGGTTCTTGGCCTGCGAGTGGTTGACGGCCACTTTCCCACCGACCGAACTGTCCACCTGAGCCAACAAGGAGGTTGGCACTTGCAGGTAGGGCACCCCACGCGTGTAGGTTGCGGCCACGAAGCCGGCGGCGTCGCCGACCACGCCACCTCCAGTTGCCACGACGACCGTGTGGCGGTCCGCTTTCATTGCCACCAAAGCGTCGTAAATCGGGGCGATCGCTCGCAAGCTCTTGGATTGTTCGCCGGGCTCCAGCGAAATCAATTCGCAGCGCCATCCGGCGTGGCGTAACGCCTCGCATACACGCTCGCCGTGGGGGCCGCGCACATTGTGGTCCGTCACCACCAGCGCCGAGCCGATTCGGTGCGGGCGATACGTCAGTCGCTCCAACCAACGCTCCAAGTCCTGCGCGACGGACCGGAGCTCGTCACTGACAATCGCGATCTCATAACTGCGAGGGCCCAGATCAACTTGCACCGTCAACCGTTGAGATGAATCGGTCATGAGACGCCTGCCCTTTTCTGCTTCGCTCTGCGCGATGGCCATGCCGAGCGCGCCCGAGCCGTGAAAACCATTGGGGGAACCGAGCTTTCCACCGCAGCTCGCCCTTCGCTTGCCGGATGAACGGGAGCCACCAGACACAACTCCGATCAGACGGTCGGCGGAACTGATTGTAAACAACGACCGAGCGTGGCACAGCGTCACGAAGCCAGTTTCCCGCTCGAAAAGGGGGATGACCGTCCATCGACTCGGTGCCCATCCAAGCAAGTCTTCCGGAAATCAACAAACAATCCGATTTCAGATTCGGGCTGGTCGAAGGCGACCGAGGGCTCTATCATTTCCTGCGAGAATTCACGCGCGTTGTAGGGACGCAGGGATGGGACTTCGCAGCAATTGATCAGGATGGTGCCATGTCGAAGAAGAAAAAAAAGCAGAAAAAGAAAGAGGCGCAGAAGGCCGTTCCGTCTCGTCAGTCAGACGGTCACGAGAGACCAAGCGGTCTTTTCCCGGGCGAAGCGATGACCGATGAAACCGGCGAGGAGGACTTCGACGGTTTTACGCTGCCTCCACGCGGACTGCTGGAACTGCACATGGAGCAGTTGTACGACGAAATGTCCGGAACGGAGACGGAAACGAAGAAACAAGCCCGAGAATTGCTGCAGCAAGCCTTCAGCAGCCCGACGCGGGCCAAGCGCATTCGACTTGCTCGGCGAGCCCTCGATGTGTATCCGGACTGCGCCGATGCCTACATCGTTTTATCAGAGGAAGCCGAATCCTGGGAAGAAGCTTATCGGCTGTGCCAGCAAGCCGTTGAGGCAGGGCGGCGCGCGATCGGAAACCAATATGAAGAGATGGTCGGCGAATTCTGGTCATATCACCCGACCCGTCCCTACATGCGCGCCATGTTCGCCCTTGCTGATTGCCTGATCATGGGGCGACGTCAAGCGGCGGCGATTGAACTGCTTCAAGAAATGCTCCGGCTGAACCCCAACGATAACCAGGGGGTCCGTTACCGGCTGGCGGCACTACTGCTCGAAGAAGGACAGGATGACGAACTGAAAGATCTCTTGGAACGTTATCCCGACGAAGACGGCACGTTCTGGAACTACACACGAGCTATTCTGGCCTTTCGCCAAAAAGGCGACACAGAGAACGCCCGCAAGTTGCTGAGGCGTGCGTTGAAGACCAACCCCCACGTGCCCGATTATCTGCTGGATCCCAATGATCTGCCCTCTTCTTTGCCCGACTACATCGTTCCCGGGAGCAAAGAAGATGCCGAGTTGTATGCCAGCAACGCCGTTTCCGGCTGGCGATCGACGCCTGGTGCGATCGCATGGCTGCGAAAGAACGTGTATGAGCGGTCGGCTGAGCCGGCTCTTCGCGAGCCGGAACAGCGAATCGCCGACATTCAGCCTTGGGACGCGCTGCAGGTACCTCAGGACCCGCATGAGGTTTGGCAGTTCGACGTAAAGCGGGCCTCGGAGATTTTTCCGGGTAAACGTTGGCCGAAGGGAAGATGGGTTGTTTTGGTTTCGAGTGTCACCGAGGACACGGTTCACCACATCGGCACTCTGGACGAGCGCCCCAAACCGTCGAATGTCTGGCCGATTCTGCTGGAGGCGATCGTGGATCCCACCGACCGAGAGCCACGACGGCCGGGCCGCATCGAAATGCGCCGGAAAATGCTCTGGAAATGCTGGCACTGGAGGCTTAAGACTCTTGGGATCGAATGCGATCTCGTGGAAGATCTGGATCATGTGGATCGGATCAGCGAGGTGTTTCAAGAGCGAATGGTGGCCGAGACACTCCGAGTCGACAGCGAAGAGGATTACCAACGAATCGCGGAGCTGCCGCAGGAGGTCGGAGCCGCCTGGCAGGTCGGCGTGGTGCCGCTGCCGACCTGGCTCAATGACGACGGCGAGATGCGGCGCCCGTGGAGCGTATTGGTGATCGAGGCTGGGCGAGGGCTGATCTTGCATCAGGGAATTCAGTCGGAGGAGCCGTCGTCGGACTTCATCCTTCAGACCGTTTTCCAGGCGATGTTGGCACCGTCTGACCGGGAGCCGCGCCGACCGCAGCGCATCCTCGTACGCAACAACGACCACCGAATTGCTTTGGCTCCCCACTTGGAAAAGATCGGAGTGGAATGCTTCATGTCCAACTCGATGCCCGAACTGGACGAAGCGATCGAGGGTCTAACGCAGTTCATTTCAGAGGGCGAGGATCGGCCGGCCTTGATTGAAATCCCAGGGATTCGCCGCGAGCAGGTCGCCAGTTTTTTCGAGGCCGCTGTTCAATTCTATCAGACAAAGCCATGGCGGCGGGTTCCTTCGGACACGGTCATTCGTATCACGTTCGACGATGGGGACCACGCGCCGTGGTACGCTGTGATCATCGGTCAGGCGGGCGTGTCGCTGGGCCTGGCCGTTTATGACGATCCCGAAAAGCTGCGGGGGCTGTTCCATGCTCGTGACGAAGAGGTCGCTTTGGAACAGATGCAGGCTTTGTCGATGAACTTCGGCGAGAAGTTCGAATTGCCCTTCGCGGACCTGGAGGCCGCTGAGCAATTCGGCTGGCCCGTCGCTGCACCAGAGGCCTATCCCTACTTGTTCCGGGCCGCGCCCGGTTACCAGATTCTGTCTCCCTCTTTGCGCGACGTGATCCGCATGGATGCCTGCCTGCGGGCGCTGCCGGAGTTCATCGACTCGAACGAGGACTGCAAGACGATTTCTGTCGAGCTACCGGCCCAGAAACGCCCGCTCGGTGTCACGTTCAAATGGGAGAAAGATTTCTTTTGAATCCGCCAAGAGCCGCATTGTTGACGAACGGAACCCATAGAGATCGCCGTCCGGTCATCCAGCGCGGCCAAAACCGGAGACACAGGTGGACGATCCGCTTGCACCGCCTTTGTGGACGCTGGCGCCGGAGGTCTTCGCACGTCAGGATGTGCGCGGGATGTAGCGCTCTTTTGCCAAGCTGACGGGTGAACGCCACTTTCGGCTGCTTTGTCCATGTCTGTCGGTCGGATGATGATGTAGGCCATCGCGATTCCGACCAGACCCAACACTTTGCCATCAGGGCATGCTTCGGCTCCGCGATTCGGCGGGCATCGGCCGTGACGCCACCAGCCCTACGAAGAGGACCGCAGTTGATACGGCCGGTGCCTCGTCAATCCAGAAAAGTGGGATCGCGAAACGTTGTGGTGCAGCCGTCTCGCCCGCCAGAAGCGGCCGTCTCGGCCGCACCATAATCCGACTTTTCTCCTGTGACAGAGCACTAGAAGTGAGTCGCCAGCTTTTCGACGATCAAACGGCCGATATTCAGCGAGGCCGTTGCGGCGGGAGAAGGGGCGTTGAGCACGTGGACGATCCGATCTGATTCGCGGATCAGAAAATCGTCCACGAGGTGCCCTTCGCGGTCGAGGGCCTGGGCACGCACACCAGCCGGAGCCGGCCGCAGATGTTCGGCGCGGATTTCCGGCATCAATCGCTGCAGTGCTCGGACAAACGCCCGCTTGCTGACCGATCGCCACATCTCGCCGAGCCCGGTCTTCCAGTGGCGGGCGGCCAAGCGTAAGAATCCTGGGTACGTGAGCGACTCAGACAGATCGCACAGGTTCACATCCGTCTTGCGATAGCCCTCCCGCGCGAAAGCGAGCACGGCGTTTGGACCGCACTCCACGCCGCCATGAATCATGCGTGTGAAATGGACGCCAAGAAAGGGGAACTTCGGATCCGGCACTGGATAGATCAACGCTCGGCAAAAATGCCGGGCCTCCGGGACCAATTCGTAGTATTCGCCGCGGAACGGGACGATCTTCGCATCAGGCCGATCGCCAGCGAGGCGGCAAACGCGATCGCAGTGCAAACCGGCGCAGTTGACGACAAAGCTGGCCTCGACGTCCCCGGCCGTGGTCTCCAAATGCACTCCAGAGGAGCCCGATTGAATCGCCACGACCCGTGCGTCGGTCAGAATCTGGCCTCCCCGTTGCTGCACAATCTCTGCCAACCGATGGACGACTTGCACGAAGTCAACGATGCCCGCTTCCGGCACGTGAATCGCACGCAGTCCGGCCGCATGAGGTTCCAACTCCTCCAACCGAGCCCGGTCGATCAACTCGCAGCGGACGCCGTTGGCTCGGCCCCGCTCGAAAATGCGTTCCAGCAGCGACAGTTCCTCTTCGTCCACCGCGACAATCACCTTGCCGCACAGCTCGTAGGCGATCCCCTCCCGCTGGCAGAACGCCTCCATCGCTTTCTTGCCTTCGCGGCAATTGACCGCGCGCAGCGAGCCGGGCCGGTAATAAATGCCCGAGTGCAGCACCCCGGAGTTATGACCGGTTTGGTGTCGGGCGATGTCGGATTCTTTTTCGAGAATCGTAATCGAGCGGTCGGGAAAACGTTCGGCCAGCCGATAAGCTGTCGCCAGGCCGATGATGCCCCCGCCGATAATCGCAACGTCCGTTCGATGCATGGTTCAGTCTGAGCTTGGGGAGGAATCGGTTGACGAAACGGAGCTGGTGCGGTCGGGGACAGAAGGGCGCGATGAGCCGGGAAGGCCCGGACAGTCTTCCGTAGGCGTCGAGCAGGCGTCGCAGAGGACGTTGCCCTGCTCATCACGCAGTCCGGCCAATCCTCCGCAGGTCCCTTTCAGACAGCGTCCCTGCAGCAAGGCCCCCAATGCCATCGCCAAAAACGCCAGAGCGAAAGCTGCCAGCGTCGCCAGATAGAGTGTCATGATTCCGGGCCGAAAAGCTGTTGGAATTTCGGAGTCGTTTTTACCCGCAGGCCGGCCGAAGTCCGCTCCACCATCAGCACGGCTAATCCCTCATCGATGGCGAAATTATAGCCCTCGTCCGGTCCCATGACCATGATCGCCGTGGCCAGGGCGTCGGCCGTCATGCACGACCGGTGTACAACGGAGACCAGTGCTAATCGAAACTCGATCGGACGCCCAGTGCGCGGGTCGATTTCGTGCGAATAGCGTTTGCCGGCATGTACGAAAAAGTTCCGGTAATCGCCGGATGTGGCCACCGCCCCGTCACGCAACTCGATCACTCGAAGCACAGCGATTCGGGTGGCGTCCGGTTGTTCGATTCCCACACGCCACGGCTGGCCGTCGGCCTTGGTTCCTCTTGTACGCGTCTCACCGCCGATCTCGACCAAATACCCGGACACGCCCGCCGACTCCAGGTACTCGGCCACTTGGTCCACCGCGTAGCCCTTGGCAATGGCGGAGAGGTCAATCGTCAGACCCGAACGTTTTTTGCGCAGCGCCGGAGGATTCAACCGGACCTCTAGATTCTCGAAGCCGACCCGCTGCTGAGCGGAGCGAATCTGTTCCTCGGTCGGAACGCGGAATTCACCGTCGTCCGGTCCGAAGTGCCAAAGCTTCACGAGCGGCTCGACCGTCACGTCGAACGCCCCGTGGGTCAACTGGCTGATGCGTTGCGCCTCGGACACCACGACCGCGGTCTCGCGGCTGACAGAAAACCAGTCGGTCGAAGCCGACGCGTTGAAACGCGAAACCTCCGAATCATCTCGGAAAGTCGACATCAATGCGTTCAGCCGTTCGAGGCGCCGATTCACCTCATCGCGAAGTTCGGACTGCGTGAGCCCTGTCGGCAATCGAGCCACCTTGACCGAATAGCTGGTGCCCATCGTCAGACCGACGAACCCGACTGGCGCGCCGACCCGAGGCGACTCACGGGTCTGACAGCCGCTCACTCCAAATGCAACGGCGAGGAGTAATGCGAGAAAAGGCTTCGCCGTCCCCGCGGCGGAGCGGCGGCGGAGCGAAGCAACTTGACCGGACCGCCATCCTCCCTCTCTTGCCGAAGCCTCGATCATCATACTCCCTTTGAGCATCTGTATTCCCAAAGAAGAGAAAGTGGGCTGGGACGAAGGACGGCCGTCCCGACGTTCCGGCGCTACAAATGCACGTGCTAGACCGCTTGGTCCGATCCCAGGGGCCCGAACAACGACTCTTCCCTTCCGTCCACAAAACCGCCCGACTTGTGGAACTGAAATCGTTAGGAACCGTCGGAAAACAAGTTGTGCGGCTCAGGATGGAAAACGGACTTTCTAGACCGTCAAAAAGGCGACGGACAGTATGTCCATCCTACAATATGAGCACGTGATTCTCTGACGCCCCCTTAATGGCTCGGTTTCAGGAGCGACTCCGCAGCCGGGAAGAGTAGTGAAGTCTGGGAAGACAGTGTGCCCCATTCGAGGCGAAGCGCCGTGCTCCTCGGTCGGAGGGCTTGGAGCTGTCCGGCCGACGGACGCGGTAGAATCCGTCCCCTCGAAGTCAAGAAGGACGGACACGGATCTTGTTCCCTTATGGGGCGGCAGCGAAAACCAACTACCCGACGAGTTCCGACATGGGCTGCGTTTCAGCCAGCGGGAACTCGGCATCCCCGTCAGAAAGCTGCA
The DNA here is from genome assembly GCA_013151585.1 of Planctomycetota bacterium. Taxonomy (GTDB): domain Bacteria; phylum Planctomycetota; class Planctomycetia; order Planctomycetales; family Planctomycetaceae; genus JAADHY01. The sequence goes on along the minus strand of JAADHY010000578.1, from coordinate 143 downwards.
CGTGGTTCGGGTCGAATCCGAGGACGCGGTAGATGGTCGCGGTCAGCTCTGCCGGATGAATAGGCCGCTCGACGGGTTCCGCCCCGTGCGCATCGCTGGCTCCGATGACCTGTCCTGCCGGGAGCCCGGCCCCGGCCAGCAAA
>JAADHY010000299.1 GCA_013151585.1 Planctomycetota bacterium | reverse complement strand
TGAAAAGACCGAATCGGTGGTCGCGGATCTTCCCGTACTGCGGGAGGTTTTCGGCCTGCGGCTGAGGATCGAACCGCCGCTTGAGGCGATGATCGCGGTACTTTGCGGCGAGTCGCCGATGGGCTCGACGCGGTCTGCCCTCCAGACAGGCCTCGATCCGTACTGCGTTGATTGCTCGCGGGCGGCAGTGAGGCTGTGTGTTAGACCTTCCTGCGGCCGCAACAGAGGAGGCGGCAAAGTGGGAAAGGTGCAAACTGTTTGGCTGGACGCGTGCTGACTGCACGGTGGTCATGGGGCGCAAGGAGACGGGAGCATGAAGAGGGTTTCAATGACGCATGAGATCAGGGCGACTGGTCGATCCTCGATGAGACAGAAGGCCGTTTTGCTTCGGCAATCGTTTGGTACTCCGCAAAGGAGGTCGCAGCCTTATCGAAATCTTTGTATCCGCGCTGGCGTCCTTGTTTGTTCGGTCCTTCTGTGTGGAGGACTCTTGAAAGGCGAAAAAAGCGGTGAGGCCTTTGAAGCCCTGCGTGACGGTGTTCTCGGGCAGATCGAGCAGAACAGGTCACGTCTGAAACGCTGCCATATCATCTGGACCCATCGGATCGTAGAGAAAGGCTTCGTGAAGGGGCGGTCTGGTACTTTGGAGAGCCTGTATGAACTCTGGTTCGATTCAGGCAAGATCGCGGTGAAAGCCCGTGAACAGGTCTGGGAGCAAAGCGACGAGGGGGCTTGGCACGCTCGCACTACCGCGTTCCGAAGTGTGTTCAACGGCGAGGACTTCCGGAGACAGCTAAAAAACGAAAAAGAGAAATCGCTGATCAACGTCTACAACGATCCGTCTTTTCTTCCGTACCACAATTGGTTCGAAGTGATTGATTGGGACGGCGGCGGAGACTTGCAAGCGTCTCGCGAAGGGGTTTTCGACCGGTTTCGTACTGAGGGGACCATTATCGCTGATGGCGAGCGGCGATTGCTGCGGCTGAGGATTACGAATCCCAAAACAAACACAGGCCGGGAGACCGAGTACGATTTGCAAAGAGGAGGGCTGCTCGTTTGCCGAAAGGATTTCGACACGCAAGGCCGGATTCTGGTTCGCGAAGAGCGGCGATTGGAGGAAGTTCAGCCCGGATTGTGGATGCCTGTCTGGGTCCAAATCGCCGTCTTGGACCCGGCTAGCGGAAAGGAAACACTGTCTCACGAATACAAAGTTGACTTGAGCAAAAGCGAGTTTGGCGAGCAAATTGCGATCCCGGAAGGAACCTTCGAGGTGCCGATCACTCCGGATGTCGTTGTGATTGATACACGTGCCGGAGACTGGGCCGAATACACGGGACGCTCTGCATTGATGCCCCTGGACGAGTTGCGCGCGCTCGTGGCTCGACGTCGGGTGGCCGAATAACTCGCACAACGCCGGACACCCCCGATCGTTCCGGAACGCGGGGCTGCCCGAACGCGCCGGCACTTGCAGAACCTCCTATGGGGACTGACGGTTCTGATCCTCGCTGGCGCCGTGTTGGCAGCATTTCGGCGGCTTCGGTCGCGAGCCTGAGCGGCCGCAGCATCGACCTCGACGTATGTCGCATTATCCGCGGAGACGATCGCTAAGAGAGCTCGAAAAGAGAGCTCAAAGAGGGACGAGCTCTGATCGCAAGAAGCAAATTCTCCGTGAGGCGCGTAGGTGAGAGCTTGTGGCAAATCTTCGCCCCGAGACTCGCTGGGGTCTGTGCGGCCTCGAGTCCTACGACCTGCCCGCTTCAACCCGGCGTCATTAGCGAAAAGCGAGCCTCCGCCCTCGCAGGACATGATCCAATGCAACGCTCCGAGCGTTGATTTCGAGATTCTGGCCGTTCTCGCGGGGCTAGTGCGTCACGAGTGTGGGATTCGCAATATTTCTGACAAGCCCGTGCTCTTCGTAGGCCGCGGGTCGGCCTTACCCGCGTACTGTCGCGGTACTCAAACGCCGACAGTTTGCCGTGAGGGAGAGCAAGATTCTCTCGGTTGTTCGACATGTGCCTGAAATGACCGGTTTGTGTAGTTTCTCGCTTGTTGTCATCACGCCGGAGGCTGGCCAGGATAGAAAACGGCTGATTGAGCTGAGTGGTTAGAAGCGGAACGTTATGAGGTTGTGTATCGAGGCGATAGGCGTTTGGAGTTCCTTTGCTCTCCGCCATGCAAGTGGTGATCTGTCTCCGTCTCGTGGGACGCTTAGTCGAAAAAAATGACAAAAACCTTCGGGAAAACGCCTCACCCCGAGCTGTTCGCTCCTCCCCGCGGGGAACGACTTTTTCACCGCTCACAAAACCCACGATTCCCCAAAAATTTTACCACAGCGCAAACGGCTCAGGCCGTTGACATCACGCCTGAAAAACAGTCTAATCGCTCCAATTGATGCATGTCTGTGGCCGATGCTCCATGCTCACTGAAAGGGCTGGCGGCAAGTTCGCGTGGGCTGCATCGAATGTCGGCGGAATCGCATCTCCAGTTGCTGTCTTTCGGGAGGTAGGGGACGCCATGAACATTGGGCTATTTCTTTGCCGGGCCGAATGCATTGGGTTCAAGTCCGTCGACGTCGATGCATTGGCCCAGCAATTTTCTGACCTGGCGTCGGTCAAAATCTTTGACAACTTGGAGACGGCCGAAGCCGTCAGTGCTATGCTTGCTGAGGTGCAGGAGCGGTCGCTAGAGGCCGTCGTGTTGGGAGCATGCTCGCCTCACTATTTTCAGAACACGCTCTGCGCCGACCGGGTTATCGAGCGGCTGGAGCAATCGGGGATTAACCCGAACCGCATCGCCTTTGCGAACCTGAAAGAACAATGTGCTCTGGTCCATAAAGATGACCCGGCAGGTGCCTTGCGCAAAGCGGCTCTCATGGTTGAGAAGGCCCTTGCGCGTGTGCGTCTGGCACGGCCGGTGCGAACCGTTCCGGTTGCCCCACATCGGGCTGTGCTGGTAATCGGCGGGACGGTGGCCGGGATTGTCGGAGCGAACTGGGCATCACGGCTCGGATATCGCGTTTACGTGCTCACCAAAGAGACGGACTTGGAGAGCATCCGGCAAAGGCTCGGTGATATGCAACCGGTCCTGGCCGATTTTCAGATGAGTCCGCTAAGCGAGTTCATTTTTGATGCGGATGTTGAGGACGTGGCCGGATGGTGCGGCGACTACACAGTCACAATTAGCCACAACGGGCAGCAAAGGGAATTGATCGTCGGCGGTATCCTGGTGGCCGTGGACGACGATCACGAGTGGACTGCCCAGCTTGCACTGAAGTTGCACGTCAATCTGGACGATCGAGGCAACATCCAAAGTCGCAACTCGACCACCATGGCCACGCAGGCAACCGAAGAAGGCATCTTGTCGGTCCCACCGACCGAAGGGCCGGACCGAATCCGGTTTCAAGTGGAAGGAGCTTGCACAGCGGTCACTGTCCTGGACAGCCTACTCAGCCAGAACGAAATCCGCCATGTGCTGCGCATGACGGAAGTGGACGCGTCCCTTTGCGGCGCCTGTGGCACATGCGTGAAGACGTGTGCCTTTCATGCCTGCACTATCGACCAGACTCGCCGCATATCAGTCATCGACGAGCGGCGTTGCAAGGCGTGTGGCAATTGCGTGACTGCTTGCCCGACCGGCGCACGCGACTTGATAACGTATCCGCAGGACTATTTGACTGAGGCGATTGACATTTACGCGAAGTTTTCGGCGAACGGGAGCCCTCGAGTTCTATGCTTGCTTTGCAACGGCTGCGGCTATTCAGCGGCTGATACAGCGGGCCGGGAAGGTCGCAGCTATCCTTCCTCCGTTTTGCCGTTGCGCGTCGCCTGCGGCGGCCGTGTGGATACGCAGCACGTTCTCGAGGCGTTCTGGAAGGGATTTGACGGTGTGCTAGTGACAGTATGCCGTGAAGGCCACTGTCACAACATCGTCGGCAACGTGGACATGGGCCGGCGCGTCAATCTGTTTCGCGTCGTCTTGGCGTCACGCAATCTGGATGCAGAGCGACTTCGAATTTTGGAGGTTGCCCCCCACGAGGGCCAAAAGTTTGCTCACGAGGCCACTCGCTTTGTCAATGATCTCGCTGATCTCGCTAACTCCGGACCGCAAGGAGCATAACTAATGGCCGAGGTATCCATTGCCACTGCCACTCTACAAAGCTGCATGGGGTGCCATATTTCCCTGCTGGACCTCGATGAAGAGATTCTGGACCTATTGGCGGTTGCGGAGATCAAATGCACGCCGCTCGCCGACGTGAAGCGTCCCCCGAAGGTGGACGTTGCCCTCGTGGAAGGGGCGGTCGCGAACCAAAATAACGAAGAGGTGTTACGCGAGTTTCGCGAGCAGGCCAAGGTGCTTGTGGCATTCGGAACGTGCGCGTGCTTTGGCGGAATCCCCGGCATGCGCAACCTTTACCATCGCAGCGAAGTGCTGAACCGAGCCTATGTGGAGACGGAAAGCACTGTGGACGGCCGATGGCCGGACGGCCCGGATATCCCCAGGCTGCTCCAAAACGTTAAGCCATTGTCCGACGTAGTGAAAGTGGATTTCATCATCCCCGGCTGCCCGCCGGTGCCAAGCATGATCAAAGACGTCCTCATCGCTTTGGCCGAAGGCCGAGAGCCGGAACTGCCAACGCGAAACCTCTGCGAGGAGTGTCCGCGCGAGCACTCGAAAATGCTCATCCCCCAGCGCGAGTTCCTTGCCGACGAGGTGCGTGCGATTTGCGAAGTGGATAAGATCGATCCAGACAAGTGTTTCCTCGAGCAAGGGATCGTGTGTATGGGGCCGGCGACACGCGAAGGGTGCCACGCCCGGTGCCAACAGGGCAACATGCCCTGCCGGGGCTGCATGGGCCCGACGCCGAAGGCCATGGAACAAGGCGCGAAGATGATCAATGCTATCGCCTCGATCCTGCCCGCCGGCGGACTCATGTTCCAGGAAGACGTGGTCGGAACAGGGTACCGCTTTTCGGTGCCTGTTTCGATCTATCCCGAGATCGCGGACAAGCGAGGAGACCGAGACAACGGGGAGTAATAGCATGGCGCAGACGATTACGATCGAACCCGTCACAAAGATCGAAGGACACGCGAAGGTCACAATCCACCTGGACGATTCGGGCAACGTGGCCGATGCCCGGTTCCACGTGACGGAATTCCGCGGGTTCGAGAAGTTCTGCGAAGGCCGTATGCTCTGGGATATGCCCGTCATCACGGAGCGAGCTTGTGGTATCTGCCCGGTCAGTCATCACCTGGCCAGCGCCAAGGCGTGCGATGCGGTGCTGGGAGCGGAGATTCCACCGGCCGCGCACAAGCTGCGCGAGCTGATGCACCTGTGCCAGATTATCAACTCCCACGCCTTGCATTTCTTCTTTCTTGCCGGCCCCGATCTGCTGATCGGCCCGGACGCGGACCCGATTCAACGAAGCGTGATGGGCCTGCTCGAGGCCGATCCGGAACTGGCCAAGAAGGCGATTCGCCTCCGCCAGATCGCTCAAACGGGCATCGAACGTATCGGAGGACGAAAAATCCACCCGGTGACTGCGATCCCGGGCGGGATGAGCCGGCCGCTCAGCCACGAGGACCGGTTCGTTATGCTCCAAGAAGCCGACGAGGCGATCGAGTTATGCAAGCTGGCGATCGATACCGCCAAGCGGCTTAACGAAACCTACGTGGACATCATACGGACTTTCGCCGCGCTCGACACCTGCTACGTCGGTCTGGTCAAAGATGGTGCCCTCGAATTGTACGATGGCGATGTCCGGGTTGTTGACCCCAATGGTCAGAAGCTTGCGGAATTCAACGGTGCTGACTATCTGAAATACATCGGCGAGCGCGTCGAAGATTGGTCCTACCTCAAATTCCCGTTTTTCAAGGGCCTGGGCTGGCCGGACGGCGTTTACCGGGTCAATGGCTTGGCCCGGCTGAACGTGGCCGACAGAATATCTACCCCCTTGGCGAACGAGGAGCACAAGATTTTCAAGCAGCTCGGAAACGGCAGGCCGGTGCGCGAGTCGCTTTACTTCCACTACGCTCGCACGATCGAGATGCTTTACGCCGCCGAACGGATGAAAGAGTTGCTGGAAGACGACGAGATCGTTTCGCGAGAGGTACGTGTCCCGGTCGCCCGGCGGGCAGGCGAAGGGGTTGGCGTGCTAGAGGCGCCGCGTGGAACCCTGTTCCACCACTACTGGGCGGACGACATGGGCAAAGTCACTCGCGTTAACCTGATCGTGGCCACGGTTCAAAACAACCCGGCAATGGATATGAGCGTCAAACAAGTGGCCAAGCAGTTCATTCGCGGTGGCGAGGTGCGCGAGGGGCTGCTGAATCGCGTCGAGATGGCGATCCGCTGCTACGACCCATGCCTCTCTTGCGCCACGCATGCGGTAGGCCAGATGCCTCTTGTGCTCCAATTGTTCTCAACGAACGGGGACCTGGTCCAAGAGTTTCGGAGGGGATGAGACCCCATGGACGTTGTCACAGCTCTTAACACGCATGTGAAACAGTCATTGGCCGACGTGTTCGGTGTGTCCATGACGAACATGATCATTCTCGAATGTTCGCGCAAGGCCGGCGTGGCCGTGATGGGGCTGAACACAGACGGGTATACGAAGCTGGTCAACACAATTGCCTCAGACGAAAGGGTGGTACAGATGCTTGGCCAGGACGGCGCTCGAGCCAAGCGAGATGCGTGGGCCGCACTGGTCAAATAGATCGTTCCCGTAGTGGCTTGACAGGCACCGAGGCCTGGATTTCGGTGCGATGCATGTTGCGCTGCACGAGCCAGAGGGCAGAAGGCCGGCAGGCGGGAAGGCTTGGGGAATGGCCCTTGACCCTGCCGAGGCACAGTGGCTTTGGTAGCCGCCAGGCGTACGAGACCGGGGCCCGTGGGCAAGCTTTTGCATGAGATCATTTCAGCGCACTCTGGTGCAGAAGCCGCAGGATGATCTCCACGGCGATAGGAACCGCTTCGCTCGCCGGTCGAGAGAGTCCTTCGCCAAACGAGAAATCGTGTCCCGCCATAGTGACTAAGGCTGCTTCAGGCTCGCGGCCGTAGAGCCACTGAGCCATAGCGAGCAGCGCGGACGGGCTCAGCACATGGGTGCCTGCCGGAGCCCGTAGGCTGGCTGGCGGTGCGAGCTTTTCGACCTTAACAGGCTCGTCCATTTCTGAACCCAGCGCTGCGTCCACGAAGACAACAAGATCATGCGACGCAATCGCTTCGGCCATTGTCGGGTCGAGCTGGTGTGTAGCCATGAGGACGACACCATGATGTGTGCCAAGCTGCCTGCCAAGCTCGGCCAAGACGAAATGCGCTAGCGCATCGTCCCTCCGCAAGCGATTGCCCCAGCCGATCACTATGGCTCGTCGATTTACGCCGCTCATGAACGACCTCGATTAACGACCTCGATTGCAGCTCTGCAATCCGCGTTGCCAAACCCCCGTCACACCAGGAAAACGTGCGCGCCCGACACACCTGCAACGGCGAAGCCAACCGCCTGCAGCTTACAGATCATGAGGGTTCGTGCAAATGCTGCCCTTTGCCGCTTTTGAGCATTGTTTCAAATAAGTCAAATATGCGTAATAACAGCCTCCCTCAGCGTCCCTTAGCAGGCAGTGCCTCACGAAACGACCTGGCTTGCGCCGCGACGAAGGCAAACAACCGGCGAATTCGTGTTGGCTTGGCTGTCCTTTTTGTAGCATGGGGGGCCACCGCATGTTAATCTGGAATGTATGGGCAAAGGTGTGCGAATTGCGCGCGGGGCATACCTACAATGCGTAACCACGACGAAATTGCGCAACGAGGAGAGCAGACGATGACGGTATGGCAGTCGCCAACGCCATTGAGGCTGGCGGGCGGCATATGCATCTTGGTGGGGATGGGGCTATGTGCTTGGCTCGGTTCAGTTAGCCTTCTCTGGGCATTGATCGTAGCGCTGATCTGGACGGCGGGCATTTTAGTGGGATCGTGGCGGACGATCACGCTGCTGGTCCAGAAGGCAGCGGCTGCAGACTATGCCGGGGCCTGTCTGGTGGCGTTACAGTCCGATGGCGGAGTTCCAGAGGTGCCGCACGGTAACGCGGTGGCCGCTCAATTGGCCCAGTCGGCTCATGCGATTGCCGAACGGCTCAACGACGCGCTGCAGCGCGCAACCGACGCCGAGGAACGACTTACCCAGCTCCAGACAAACTTCGAGCACTCAAGCAAGCGAGCGGTGGAACTCGAAGAAGAGGCCGCACGGCTGCAGGAGCAACTTGACGCGATCGAGCAACGGATCGAGGGCATGCTCGGTGCCATTTCGGACGCCGCGATGGGCGACCTGACCCGTCGTGTCGACGTGGTCGGCTCAGACGGCTTGGCCAGCCTTGGGATGTCTGTCAATGAGATGATCGCCGGCCTCGCGCGGCTGGTGGACCAAGCTCGCGAAGCGGCCGAGCAGGTGATCAAGTCCGCGACCGACATCCAGTCTGCAGTTGCCCAGCAGGCATCAGGCGCCACCGAACAGGCTGCTTCGATCACCGAAGTGACAGCGACCGGCGAAGAGCTGGCGACGTCGGCAAAACAGATCGCTGAACATGCCGAGTCGATGATCAAGGCTGCTGAACGCGCTCACGAAACCGTCCGCTCGGCGGAGGCGGCGATCCGAAGCGCGACCGACGGGATGGAAAAGATCCGCCAGGCTAGTGACCGAACCAGTCGGACCATCGGTGGCTTGAACGAACGGGCTCAAAAGATTGGCAACATCATTGGGATCATTGTCGATATCGCCGATCAGACCAAACTATTGTCATTGAACGCGGCCATCGAAGCGGCACGGGCCGGCGAGGCGGGTAAAGGGTTTGCCGTCGTCGCTACCGAGATTCGAAACCTTGCCAACAGTGTGACCGAATCGACCAAGGAAATCCAACAGTTGCTGGTGGAAATCCAGGAGTCGGCCAGCGAATGCGCTGCAGCAACGGACGAAGATACGCGGCGAGTGGAGGAAGGCACGAAGCTGGTCGCGGAGATTGCCAACTCTCTGGAGCAAATTCAGACGACTATGGAAGACACAACGCAACGAGCGCGCCAGATTGGCATCTCAACGCGACAGCAGCAGAGCGCTTCGGAGCAGGTAGCCTCCGCCATGAGTGAGATCGCACAGGGCGCCCAACAGTCCGCTCAAGGGGCGCAACAGATGGGCACGTCCGCCGCGGAACTGCTCGAACTGGCTCGCTCCCTCCAGGCCGCCGTCGGTTCAATCCGAACGGGCACGACTAGCTAGCCCGCGTTGCCACGTTTTCGAGCTGCCCGCGCTCGCTTGTTCGCTCACTGATCAAACGCCATTGCAGATAGACCGTAGCCTCCGTATCGTATGGGCAGAGCCGTGTGCGAAGGGAATTCCCCGACACCTGGGCGCGTTACCCAGGCTTCTGCTCATGAAGCCATTTGTTGCCGGGCTTCGAAGCCCGCACCTGCATTGCGCCGGCCCCTGTGCCGCCCGGGCAGCTTGGTCTCGGAGCTGCGCCGGTCGACCGCCGGCCGCAGGAAGAACGCCTGAGTGGGCAGGACACGGCATGGCCCCATCGTCGCTTTAAGGAGTAGCAGCAGAAAGAGAAGTGCCATGGCAGCCGACCGAATTCTTATCATTGAAGACAGCCGTCTGCACCGGCAAGTCCTGCAAGCGAAGCTATCCGCTGCAGGCTACCAAGTGGAAACAGCAGCAGATGGCGAATCCGGCATAAAACAGGCCCTGGAAGCTCCGCCGGCTTTGGTCATCACGGACATGGACATGCCCGGTCTCAGCGGTCAGGACGTTTGCCGACGCCTCAAGGCCGAAGATGCCACTCGAATGGTCCCCATCATCATGTTCACGGGTAACGTGACCTTAGACAAGGTTGAGCAGTTGGACGCCGGCGCCGACGATTACCTTCCCAAGTCTAGCGATCTGCGCGAGCTGTTTGCCAAGGTGCGAGTGTTCTTGCGTATCAAACATCTTCAGGACCAGCTCCACGAGCAAAACGAGAAGCTCCGCTACGAGAACGAGCAGAACGAACGCGAACTACGAATGGCGCGTGAAGTGCAACTCGGGCTGCTGCCCCGTGAGGGCGGCCGTAGAGGTCGCCTGCAGGTCGCCTTCCGATACTTCCCCATGTACTTTGTCGGCGGCGATCTGTTTGACGTGGTCGAATCGGCCGGAGGCACCGCCTTCTTTATTTCCGATGTATCCGGGCACGGCGTCAGTGCAGCTTTTGTCACCGCGATGATCAAGACTAGCGTGCTGACCTACTCCGGCGTTGACCTTTCGGTTGGCGATTTGGTCGAGCGTGTGAACCGCGCGATTTCTAGCCTCGTGCAAGGAGGCCGATTCGTTACTGCCTTCTTCGGCATATTGGACGCCGACGGGACAAAGGTGCAATACGTCAATGCCGGTCATTTGCCCGTGTTGGTCATCCGGGCTGGAAGCGAGCAGGTCGATTTACTTGAGTCCACACAATTGCCCCTGGGCGTTCTGGACGAGCTGATCGTCGAGACGGACGAGGTGGACGTCAAAACCGGCGATCGGTTGATCCTGTACACGGACGGCATTACCGAGGCGTTTGGTCCCGGGAATGAGCAATTCGGTATGGAGCGGTTCCGGCAAACCGTGCTGGCACACAACGGCGGCGATGTAGAAGAACTGGTCGAGGGCGTCGTTCAAGATCTCGTCCGCTTCACGGGACGCGATACATTCGATGATGATGTCAATCTGGTTGCTTGCGAAATTATCGAACCATGAATACCGGCTTCTTCTCGCAACAGCGTGCCCCGGGAAAGGCGGACGAGCCCGCTGAGCAGCCCGTCCAAATCCTGGTCTTTTCTGTAGGCGAAATGCAGCTCGGCGTGGACATCGAGCAAGTTTCTTATCTGGTGCGAATGGTCGAGATCACACCGGTGCCCGAGGCTCGGCCCCACGTCGAAGGCGTAATCGATCTGCGGGGACAGGTCGTACCGATCATTTCGTTGAACAGGTTGTTCGGCCAGGCGTGCGCGACAAGCCCGCTGGACATGCACATTCTGATCGGAAGTATCGGAGGCCGACACATCGGCCTGACAGTGGAGTCAGTCAGTGACCTGTACCATGTCAGCCCCGAACATCTTCAGCCGGCCGAGCAGACGTCCGGCGCCGCATCGCTGTTTCGGTCCGTGGCTCGAGTCGATAACGGAATCGTGTTCGTGCTGGACCTCAACAAAATCGTTGAGCTACAAGGCACAGTGGATTGGGGCGCGGCTGCCGAGAGTGCTGCGCCCAGCAGTGCTTCGCCTGAAGTCCGCGCAGCGCTACGCCAGCGTACCGCCGTTTTGCGCGAGGCGGGAACGGAAGAGGAGGTCCTCTTCAAAGGCTTCCTTATCATCGGGCTTGGTAACGAGAAATACGCTATCGAGCGCAGTGAAGTCGAGAAAATCGTTGTGGTCACTGATATCGCCTCGGTTCCGGGTACTGCAGAACATTTTGCCGGCCTGACGAACTTCGCCGGCGATATTTGCTGGGTGGTGGATTTGAAGAAGTTGCTCGGCTTGCGCCCAACGTTGCCGGGCAACGAGGAACGCATCGTCGTATTGAACTACAATGGTGCAAGATTCGGTTTCCTGGCCGACACCGTCTTCGACGTAGCAAATATCCCAGCATCTGCCGTGCGACCTGCGGTCACCGCTTCAGAACGAACCGAAGGCAGTTTCGTGTCGGAAGAAATCTACTGGCAGGACGAACTGATCGGTGTACTTGACCTTTCCAAGCTCTGCCAAAACTAGCCCAATCTGCCCGGCTTCAGCGTTGGCCAAGATACGCGGCGACCGTGGAGCTTCGTTCGTGGCGGGCAGACCGGCAGACGCCCTGTCACGACTGAATTCGAGAAGGAGCAACTCCGCACGATCCTGACTCAACCAATCAGCGGAAACTGAGCCATGCCGGACGAAGCATTCGATCTATCGGCATTTATGAATGAGTTCCGCGAGGAATCGCAGGAACTAATCGCCACGATCACTGAGGGCCTGCTTCGCCTGGAGCAAGCCCCTAGCGACTCGGACACGCTCAGAGAAATTGCTCGGGCCGTCCATACGCTGAAGGGGAATGCGCGTCTGATGGGCTTGGATCGCATCAACGCCATCGCCCACCGGCTGGAAAACCTGCTCGTCTCGGTTCGCGACGGCCAGCTTGAATTCTCACCAGAAATGGCGGACCTGATCCTGGATGCCCTCGATCAGGTCACGACAGCAGCCAATAACGCCTGCGAGACAGGCGAGGAGGGCGTTGAGGTTGACGAGCTTTGCCAGCGCATCGACGATTTCGCACAACGGCCCGCCGCCCCGGCTCCAGAGCTCGAAACAGAGGCGCAGGCAACGCCGGGCGACAAGCCAACTACCGGCCCTGAGCAGCCAACCGAGCCCGGCCCCAGAGCAGGACCAAGCCCCAGCTCAGGCTGCCGAGCCGGCGACACGTAAACGCGGCCGCACCAGGAAGAGCAAAGCCAAGTCGACCACCACACGCGCCGAGCAGAAAAAGACCAAAGCCGACAGCAAGAAAGCAAAGAAAGACGCCGAAGCCGAGACTGGGCGCACTCGCTCGGCCAAAAAGGCCACACGCAAGCAGGCCGCTCAGCCGAAGGACCAAACCGTACCCTCAGCGCCCAGCACTGCCGCAGAAATCGAAGCGAAGCCAGCCGGAACCGCTGTGTCAAGCCGTCGTGCCGTCGCCGCTGAGACGATTCGCGTCGATACCAGCAAACTGGACAGCCTTGCCAACGTCGCGGGCGAAATGGTGCTGAACCTGATCAAGTTCGAATCGAAGGCCGACTGGGTCAGACGAATCGTCGCCATCGCCAAGCAGCATTCGCGCACCTGGCAGCAACTTCGTGACCAGCTAATAGCCATTCTGCGGTTTTCCAGCGGGCCTCAGGTTCACGCAGACGATCACGCTGAACTAAGACAAATCATCAACCGCTGCGACAACCTAGCTGGTTCGTTGTTGACCGAGCTGGAAACCCTCTCGCAAGAATTCAACGAAGAGGTCATTCGCGTGGGCACCACCACACGCATGATCGAAGAGGATGTGTTGAGCATTCGCATGCATCCGGTCTCGACACTGTTCAACACATACCCCCGGTCAGTTCGCGATCTGGCCCGGCAGCTTGGTAAGCCAGTCGAATTGGCAATCGAAGGCGGCGAGACGGAGCTGGATCGCAAGATACTGGAGGTGATCCGCGATCCGCTGATGCACATGGTGCGAAACGCCGTACACCATGGCATCGAACCGCCGGACGAACGAGAGCGATTGGGCAAGCCGGCCAAAGGCTTAGTCAGGCTCTCGGCTTGGCAACAGGGAGATCAGGTATTTATCCAGATCGCTGACGACGGCCGGGGCATTGATCCGGAGAAGCTGCGTCAAGCGGCCGTTGCCAAGGGCCTGCTCACCAGCGATATGGCTGAGACGCTCAGCCGCGACGAATGCCTGAGGCTGATCTTTGAGCCGGGCTTCAGCACGGCTTCGGCCGTAACGGATATTTCCGGCCGAGGGGTCGGAATGGATGTCGTCAAAGCCTGCGTCGAGGAGATGCACGGTGAGGTGCGGGTCGAGTCGGAAGTAGGGATCGGTACCGCCATTACGCTGGTCCTTCCCTTAACCCTGGCCATTAGTCGTGCCATCCTGGTCAAGACCCTCGAGCAGATCTTCGCCATACCAACAGCCTCCATCGAACTTACCGTCAAGGTCACGCCGGAGGAGATTAAGTCGATCGAGGGTCGTGAGGCTATCATTGTCCGAAACGCAACCGTGCCGATCCTGCCGCTGAGTCAGGTCTTGCTGATAGACCAGAAAGTCGATCGAGCCAACGGTGAAGCTCTACACATACTGGTCGTCTCGTACGCCGAGCAACGTGTGGGCTTTATCGTTGATGAACTGATCGGCGAACAAGAGATTGTTGTCAAGCCGCTCGGCGCCCCCCTGAAAAAAGTGAAGAACATAGCCGGCGCCGCCACGCTCGGGAGCGGCCAGGTGGTCATCGTGCTCAGCGTGCCGGATATCGTAGCTTCGGCACGTGGCCTTTCCGGCAAGCCCACGGCAGTCNNNNCCCGCCTCAACGCCAGCCAGGAAGAGAATTCTAGTGGTGGAAGACTCGCTCACCGCACGCGAGCTGGAACGTAGCATGCTCGAAGCTGCTGGGTACGACGTCCGAACCGCTGTCGATGGCGTCGATGGCCTGAACAAGCTCGGTCAGCACAGCTTCGATCTGATCGTGACCGACATTCAGATGCCGCGCATGGACGGATTCGCTATGCTGGGCCGACTCAAAACCGACGATCGCTACCGCAACATTCCGGTGATTATCGTCACCACACGGGCCGATGAAAGCGATCGGAAACGAGGGCTGGAGCTTGGTGCCGACGCGTATCTGGTGAAAGGGGCGCTCAATGATGACACCTTGATCGAGTGCACACGGAGGCTGATTGGGTGATTCGAGTACTCGTCGTCGATGATGCCCCGCTATTTCGAAAGGCCTTTTGCGCCCTTCTGGGGTCCGATCCCGACTTGGAGGTTGTCGGTGCAGCCAAGGATGGTCGCGAGGCAATCGAGCTGGTCCAGCGGCTACAACCAGACATCGTCACGATGGACGTCAACATGCCCGTGCTCGATGGCTACGAGGCAGTTCAGCAAATCATGGCTCTGTGCCCAACGCCAATTATCATCGTCACAGCCTCGCCATCGAAACAAGATAAGCAGGCGGTCATCAAGTCGTTGGCAATGGGCGCGTTGGACGTTGTGCCCAAACCGGATTTACGCCGGGCAGCCACCGACAGTGCAGCCGTTAGGGAACTGATCGCCAAGGTCAAGGAACTATCGAGCGCACACGTTGTCCGACACGTCGCCGCGTTAATTAGGAACATCCGCACGGCGGAGCAGCCCGTTCCGGCCGCGCCCGCGGCAACTCGCATCGTCGCCATTGCCGCCTCGACCGGCGGCCCAGCCGCGATGGCCAGGATTCTCTCTTCACTGCCCGCTCATCTGCCGGCCACGATCCTCGTTGCCCAGCACATACCCGAAGGGTTCGCACATACACTCGCTAACTGGCTCGACACGCAGAGCGAATTAGAAGTGCGCGTTGCCGAGGCAGGCGGCTCCCTGATTCCCAGCACGGTGCTCTTCGCCCCCTCCGGACGACACATGCGCGTCACCCGAGCTAGGAACATCCAGCTACTGGACCTGCCACCGGTGCACGGCTGCAAGCCCTCCGCCGACGTCCTGCTGACAAGCGTTGCCGAAGCTTTCGGCAACCGGGCCATCGGCATCGTCTTGACAGGGATGGGTCAGGATGGTGCCAGCGGCCTGAAAGCCATCCGTGACCGTGGCGGGACAACTATCGTCCAGGACGAATCAACAAGCGTCGTTTTCGGCATGCCCCGGGCGGCCATCGAAATTGGCGCGGCCGATTCTGTGTTGCCCCTAGATGACATCGCCGACCGGATCATCCAGGTTGTGGGCGACCTCAGCCGGCGGCCCAACACGCCGCCGAGAAAGTGACTACAGCAAGCACGATACGGCACCAACGACCATGAGCCAAACCCAAAGGCATGAAGCAAAACGCCAACAGGTACAACCAACGGCGCAGGAGGTCGAAACGTTCCGGGAACTTTTTCAGCGACTCACCTCGCTGCACTTCGGACAGTGGCGATTTGAGTCCCTGCAGCGAGCGCTTGCCGCGCGCGTATCTGCCCGTGGTCTTGATAGCGTGCAACAATACATACGGTTACTCGAGCATTCCGCCGCATCGTCCGAAGAGCTGAGTGAGATTCTCAACCTGCTGACGGTAAACGAAACGTACTTCTTTCGTTACCCAGCTCAGTTCGATCTCTTGCGGCAGTCGCTTTTTCCCACGCTGATAAGCCAGCAACGGGGAACGGATAAGCGCATCCGCGTTTGGAGCGCGGGCTGTTCGACGGGCGAAGAACCGTATTCGATTGCCATGGCGGCACTCGATGCATTCGGGCCGGGCGCCAGTTTGCTGGTCGAAATCGTCGCGACCGATGTAAGCTCGGACGCCCTTCGACGTGCTCGCCAAGCCGAGTACGGCCCTAAGTCGCTGAGGCTCCTCGACGACGCCAGCCGAGCTAAGTACCTCCGCCGTATCTCTCAAGATCGCTTCACTGTTGCCGGGCCAGTACGGGCAATGGTCCAGTTTCGTCAAGCCAGCTTATTGGACGACGTGCAACGGGTTTCCGTTCCGTGGGATATTATTTTCTGCCGCAATGTGTTGATCTATTTCACACGCGAAGCTACCGATAAGGTACAAGACAACTTGGCCCGAAGCTTAAGTCCGGGTGGCTACCTGCTCGTTGGGCATTCCGAAATCATAAGGCCTGACCTGTTCATTCCCTTCGGCGATCCAGATAGCTTCGTGTATCGCCGCGCTGACGCGGGTCGCCAGCCGTCAGAACAGCGCGGTCATTGCCACGTTTCAGACCGGCGGCCGCAGACGGAAACCGATGCAAAGCCGGCTTCCACCCTCTCTAGCCTGGGACGTTCGCCGGCACAAGCTGACGACTGCCAGCAGATGTTCGAGGCTGCGCTCGACTATTTCGATCGCAAGCAGTATGTCCGGGCGTGCCAGAAGGCAGAGCAATTGCTCCAACACTTTCCCCGTCATTTGCCCGCTTGCCTCTTGCGGGCCAACGCCTACCTCCATCAAGGCGAGCACGAACGCTGCGCCAGAGAATGCCAGTTTGTCCTTCAACTAGACCCATTCAACGCCGAGGCGTATTTGCTGCTAGGCATCAACTTCAAGAGTCTGTCCAAGGTGTCGCTGGCAATTGAATATTTGAAGAAAGCGGCCTACTTGTTACCTGATTCCTTCTCCGTCCAGTTTCATCTGGGCGAGGCGTATCGGGCCCGCGGTCTCCACAGCGAGGCTCGTCGCGCCTACCGAAATGCAGTTGCTTTTCTGGCAGCAGCCGAGGATCGAGAAATCCGCAATTACTGCGGCGCCTTCAGCCGCTCGACGCTCGAAGCCTTTTGTCAACGCTGGCTGGGGAACTGACGGAATAGGCCTTCGGAGTCAGCTTTCTCGCGGGTGATCTGAAAAACTCAGTGCCGTTGCCTTCCGGCCCCTGCGAACCGGAACAAACGGGATTGAGGAGCACGACTGCGAGTGGAGCCGCTTGCGATGTAGACGAGCTGGCGGGTGGGTGAAGGACGGGGTCGGGGGACGAGCGAGGCGTTCTTACAAGGAGCGGAGCGGCCCGGAAGCTCGAAGCGGGCCAGAAAAGAGCGAAATCGGCCGCGGAAAGCCTCAACACCGCGGCTCCGAGCTCGCGAAAAAACGCCCGCGTCCTCCCGCAGCGCATACCGGGAGCGGTCCCCCTGCTGTCAAAGCCGGGCCAACAAGCGGTGGAAACGAACAATCGACCCAGGAATCTCACCGGACGACCTTACGCGGCTCGCAACTTCGCCCAAAACGTCTTCGCAAGCGGGCTCAGGCTC
>JAADHY010000192.1:1834-12079 GCA_013151585.1 Planctomycetota bacterium | reverse complement strand
TATCCAGCCCGACCGACACGCGAGCCTCGTAGCTGCCACGGCGCGTCACGATCCGCACCTTCTCGCCGTCACGCAGTCCGAAGCGCTCGGCGTCTTCCGGGTTCACTTCCACGTATTGCTCGGGCACGAGCTTCATCGTGGTTGCCCCCCGGATGGTCTTCGAGGTGTGGAAGTGCTCGTAGACGATGCCGAGCGACAGCCAGAAGGGATACTTGTCCTCGGCCTTGTGGTCTTCGAGCGACTTGTTCTTGTCCTCGTAGACCTCCAGGTCCGGCAGCTCGGGCGGCAACGCGTTGTCGCGAGCGACTTCGAGCAGGCTCTTGCGCCCCTCTTTCTTCGCCTCAGCCAGCTCGTCGATCAGGAACGGCCCTTCGCCCTTCTTGGTGCGATGACCGAAGCTCATCAGCTTGCTGCAGATCTCTTTGATCTGGCTGTAATCCTGCTCGCAGAGCTTGAACTTGGCTTTGCCGTCCGGGCGTCGGAACGCCCCATAGGGCTTGCCGGCCCACCCTTCCTGGCCGAGGTAGCGGCGCGGCGTGCCGCCTTTGCGAGCGATCGCGGCGGTCGGAGCAGGCCACTGGACGCCGCGCAGCCGCCGCAGTTGCTCGTACAGGCTGATCCCGTCCTGCTCTTCGACTTCCAGCATGCCGGTCAAGTCGGCGTCCGAGCCTTTGCTGGCCCGTACGATGTCGCGGAACACCTCCTCGGGATCGTAAGCCATAATCCCGTTGCCCATACGAATCTTCTTTTCGTACGGGAAGACCTGATCGGGATCGAGCCCCAGTTTCTTGCACAGGGCCCGGCCTTTGTCGATGGCCATGTCCATATCCGGCCGGCAGTTGGGCGGCGGGTTCTTGGTCCCGTCGCACACGTAGACCCGCCGTTCCGACTGGATGTAGGTCCCGCCAGTCCACTCGCCCCACGTCGCCGCCGGGAAGATGACGTCGGCGTAAAGGTTGTTGGGGGCGTGGCGGTAGATGTCCTGAGCCACGACAAACATCTTGGTCAGAGCCGGACGCACCAGCGTGTCGACGTCGGGCATGTGGATGTGCGTCGTGTACATCCAGAAGTCAGCCAGCAAGCCGCCCTTCAATGCCCGCTCCATCATGCCCACGGCCATTCCGGGGTTGGGCAGAACGGACGTCTGCTTGAGCCGGTCGCGCGGAATCCGCCAGCAATCGGCGATATGGTCGCGCCACTGGTCGTCCTTCAGGGGCTTGTTGAACGGCAGTCGGCCGGTCAAGCCGCCCATCAACCGTTCGCTCATGGCGTTCGGCTGACCGGTCTGAGAATGGCTGCCGCAGCCGGGGCGTCCTACGTTGCCGGTCAACAAATGCAGGTTGATCAGGCCGATCGTGTTGTGCTGACCGTGGAGCATCTGGTTGTAGCCGATGCCCCAAAAAGTGAGCACGCCGCCGCGTCCGCGCCGCCGGCCTTTGATGCTCGCCTCGGCCCACACTTTCGCAATCTCTTCGATCAGCTCGACCGTGACTCGGCCGCGGTCCAGCAGTTTCAGCCGCTCCACCACCTGCTCGGGCGAGTACCGGGCCTTCACGCCCTCGATATACTCCTTCCAGCCCACCGTGTTCTTCTCCAGCCAAGCCTCGTCCATGCAGGCCTGCGGATACTTGGTCAGCAACACGTAGGCGATGGCGTTGTGATAGCTGATATCGCCGTTGAGCGTTTGCAAGTGATAACTGTTGCGGGGGTTGATGGCTTCCAGCCCCAACACCGTTCCTGTGGCTCGGGGGTCGGCCACCAACGTGGGAATGCCCGTTCGCTTCTTGTGGTCTGCAACCCGCCAGAACAAAATCGGGTGCGCCTCGCGGGCGTTGTGCCCCCAGAAGGTGATGAAGTCCGCTTGCTCGATGTCTTCATAACTGGTGGGGGGGGCGTCGGAGCCGTACGAGTGGAAATACCCGGTGACGGCCGACGTCATGCACATGCGGGCGTTGGCCTCGATCGAGTTGCTCTGAATGACGCCTTTCATGAGCAGGTTCTCGATCCATTGGGCCTCCATGGTCAATTGGCCGGATCCGTTCAGCCCGACAGCGTTGCCGCCCGCCTCCTTGATGATCTCGGCGACCTTCTCGGCCACCAGCTCTTCTGCCTCCTCGTACGACATCTCCTGAAAGACGTCGTCGTCGAAACGGCCTTTGGTGGCGGAGACGTGTCCGCGCAGCGGATCGCTCATGTCCTTCCGCACGAGTACTTTCGTCAGCCGATCCCTGTAGATCGGCTCGTGGGCGTTCAATCCCTTGATGCACTGGATGCCGCGGTTGGTCGGGTGCTTCTTATCAGGCACCATGCCGACCACCTTGCCGTCCTGCACTTGGATGAGCGTTCCGCAGCCGACGCCGCAGTACGGACAGGCCGACTGCAGCAACTGAGCGCCGCGGACTTCTCGGGCCACCTGCGGCACATCCTGCGCCTGGATGAACTCGTTGGGGAACAGGGACGTGGCGGAGCACGTCACTCCGACGGCCGCTGCGCGTTGCATAAACGCGCGCCGGTCAAAATCGACTGGACCTTGCCTGCGTGCCATGACCAACCCTCCTTCTTTTCGTCTGGAACTGTCGAACCCGACGCCGCGACACTCCCATGGTCCCGGACGTCCCACCTCGATCGCCGCGCGTCTTCCGCCAAAAGAAGTCTGGCCTCAAACGCTCTTTGCGGCCTCCGCCTTCGCGATCCGCCGCGCCGGAAGCGACACGACGGACGACTCCCCGATTTCGCTGAGTTCCTCCCGTCGACTTACTCTCGTTCGTCGTTTCGCGTAACTGCCGGTTCGGCAGACGAATCCGCCGGGGTCGGCGGCGTCGACGGCCGATACTCCGGCGGAGCCCACGTCCGAATGTACGCCACGATGTTGTTGATCTGCTCGGATGTCAGCTCCGTCACGCCGCCGCATCCCTTGCCAAAGGCTCGCATGGCCGTGCCGGACCGTCCCCGAGCGATCGTCGCTTGCAGAAAACCGTCGCTGGCCGCCGCCAGGAAGTCGGCGTTGTTCAGCGCCGGAGCCCAGCCGTCTTTGCCTTTCGGCCCGTGACAGCCGGCGCAATGACCGGCAAAAAGCTGCTCTCCTTCTTGCAGATCGGCGGCCATCACATATCGATGCGCCACGCCCTGAATGGGTGGCTGCTGCTCCCAATGACGGATGAACGCAACCACGTTGCTGATGTCGTCCGCGGAAAGGTCGATGTTCCCCTGAGCGCCTTTGCCCATGGGCTGCATCTTGGTTCCGTCGCGGCCCAGGATGATCGTCGCCAGAAGGAAACCGTCCGAGGCCGACTTCAGGAAGTCGGGATTACTCAAGGCGCTGCCCGTCATGCCCTCACCGTGCTTACCGTGACAGGACGCACAGGCGGCGGCATAAATCTGCGCCCCGTGCGGCACGATTCCTTTCGCCGGCCGGAATGTCACCTCGTGGCTCGTATCCTGCAGTCGTCGCAAGTAGCTGATCACGTCTTCGATTTGGGAGTCGGTCAGTTCCACCACACCGAAACCGCCCTTGCGACACGGACGCATTTCCGTGTTCGGTCGCCCGTTGGCGATCCACTCGCGGAGCATCGCGTCAGTCGCCGAAGCCAAGAAGACTGGGTTGCGCAACTGCGGCCCGGTACCACCCTCGGCGTGCTGTCCGTGGCACCCTGCGCAAGCCCCTTCGAAAATGATGCGGCCTCGATCCCAGTCCCCGCGGGCCAGAAACGGTTTCAGCTCGCGACGATTCCGCTTGTTGAAGCTTCGCAAGTAGTTGATCAGGTCGACCAAGTCGTCTTCTTCCAGATGCTTCCAGAACGGCATGGCCGTGCCGGGATGCCCTTCCACGATGGCCGTGTAAAGGTATTCGTCGTCGACGATGGCCAAGAAAGCATCCGTGTTCAGCGACGGGCCCAAAGCCCCCTGCCCCTTTTGGCCGTGGCACGTCGCACAGTTCGATCGATAGAGAACCTGACCGATTCGCAAGGATCGCCGACTGGGTTTCCCTTTGGCCAGCTTCTCCAGAACGGTTTTCTTGCTGGGCGGCTTATGCTCCCAGGTGCGCAGGAACGCCAGCAAGTCGCTGACTTCGTCGGCCGTCAGGTGCTTCCAACTGGGCATGGCCGTGCCTGCGCGACCATGGACGATCGTCCGCGCCAGAAATTCGTCGGTCGCCACGGATAGCAGAGACGTCGAACGCAACGCCACTCCGATGCCGCCCCGGCCGTCCGATCCGTGGCAATTGCGGCACCGAGACCGGTAAAGCGCCCGGCCGTATTCGGGGTTGCCGCGCTTTGAGCTGATGCTCGCCAGCGGCGGCGGAGTCCTTTGCCAACTGCGGATATACGCGACCACCCGATCGATTTCATCCGGCGTCAGCCCGCCCTCGTGCAGCCAGCTCAGCATGCTCGTGCCGCGGCGGCCAGTCCGGATGATGGCTCGCAGATAGTCGTCGCTGGCGACCGCCAACGTGTCTTCGTTTCGCAAGGACGGCGTCAAGAGCTCCCTCGGACGGTCAATCCCCTGGAACATCTTCGAAACGCGGACGACGGCCCCAACACCATCCGGCCCGTGACAGGCCGAGCAATACATCTTGTAGAGGGTCTCACCGCTGACGGGCGTCGGATCCAACGGCTGAGGCAGCGGCGTATAGGCGGCCGGAGCCGACTTCCGCTTCAGGCTCATCATGTAAGCGGCCAGATCGTGAGCCTCCTGATCGGTCAGCCCCATGTCGGGCATGAGGGTCCCGGGAACCACAGCCGAGGGCGATTTGAAGTGCGACACCAGCCAGTTCTCAACCGTGTGCTCTCCCTCGACGTGGCGGAAGTCGAATTGATGGACCGTCTTATCGCCCACATAGGTGATGTCGGGCCCGATCGTGCCACCGCGCCCGCGGTATTTGTGGCAGCCCAAACAACCGTGCTCGACGACCAAGCGCTTGCCCCGGGCGATGTTGTCTGCGCCGGGCAGGACGGTCCGTAGTTCCGCCTCGCGAATTTCTTTGATCGGAGTCACTTGGCCGTACAGGTCCGTCTGACCGCCATACAAGTCGTTCTCATAATGGCAACGGCCGCAACTGGTATAGACCAATTTGCCTTCCAGCATCGGCTCGGGCCAATGGGGCACGCGTCCATGGGCGTCGGGCAGAATGGTCGCACGGCCCTGCCCCAAATGACAGATGGTGCAGCCGAACTTGTCGGCTGGATGATGCTTCAGGGTATCACCCGGATGGGCCGTCAAGGGCTGCGGCTCATTCTGAAAGGCAGGATTGTCGATCGCCACGTGACAGTTCACGCAACGGTCGACCCGCCCGAGTCCTTCCAGGTAGATTTGCCGAACCTCAATCGGATAGTCGATGGCTGGCTTGCCCGTCGCGGCCGCCAGTTCGCGCAGCCGTGACGCGTACTCCCGCTGGTAGCCGCGCCATTCAGCCGTGAAGTTCTCTTCGTAAGCCGCCAGCAACAACAGCGCCAGACAGACCAGACTGGAGGTGAGAAGCAGGATCTTCATCCGGCGAACACGAGCGTCTTCCATCGTTGCCTCACGTAATAACGTCGCGAATTGATCCGGTTGCGTCGACCAGCGAACGGCGTACTAGACCCCACGGAGAAAAAACGCCCCAGCCTCCGAGGGCCTCAGTGGACCGGCCATTGACTCTTTGACCAATAAAACTCCCAGTTCGGCCCACGGTGGACCGTGGCGAAATAGGTCAGGATGACAAACGAAATCAAGAAGCAGGTGAACACGGCCAATGCGCCCATGCGGGTCGAGTTGGTCAACTTGGTGATCAGGAAGGACCAAGCCACGTAAGCCACCAGCATGACCGTGCCAGGATTGACAAAGGTGATGACAATCTGCGGAATGTCGGGGTACCAGTTCCGCAGCCAGCCGTATTTCACAGTGAAAGTCAGCATGCTCAGGACGACGACGATGGTGAAAAGAGCCGTCCCCAAAGTGACGCGCTTGCCCCGGGGACCGCTGAACCACAAGCCGACGTCTTCGCGTTCGCGATCCAAATACGGCACCAGCATCAGGCCAATCACGACGATCGCCGGAATTCCCACACCGCCCATGAACGCCGAATAGCTCACCAGCTCCTGCAGTCCTAAGAAGTACCACGGAGCTTTGGCCGGGTTTTCAGGAACGGCCGGATTGGCGAGTTCTTTCAAGGGAGCGTCGTAGAAGTATCCCAAGGCCAGCATGACCGCAACGGTTAGCATGGTGACCGCCGCGATCGCGTACAGCGCGTGCGGATAAGTCGGCAGAGTGTTGGCCAGGGCGCGGTCGACCAGCGGTGTCTTGCCTCGCACGACGGCCATCAGGCCATAAGTCTTGTTGGGATTCACCGTCGTGGTCACCGGGCCCGCTTGGACCGTCACGGCTCCGTCGGCCGATGGAATCAGAGTGGTTCCTTCCGAGACCTCGTCCGCGCTGGACGGCCGTGTCAGTCCGCCGTCTTTTCGAATCCGCCAAAAGTGCACCACCAGGAAGATGGTCGTCAACAGCGGCAGGACCATCACATGCAGCACGTAGAAGCGGATCAACGCCTCCTGTCCGACATGGTCTGCCCCCAGCAGCAAGTGCTTTTGGAATCCGCCGATGTCAAACCATTCGGTGATGTGCAACGCGTCGGTCAGCTCCCGAGGTGACTCGGCGATCTGGGAGCCGATCGTCGCAGCCCAGTAGGCCAATTGGTCCCAAGGCAGCAAGTAGCCTGTGAAGCTCAGCGCCAGCGTGAGCACGAACAGCACCATTCCCACCACCCAGTTGAATTGTCGGGGCGATTTGTAAGACGACGTGTAGAACGCTCGCGCCATGTGCAAGATCACACAGGCCACCATTCCATGAGCGGCCCAGCGGTGGATGTTTCGCATAAACCGGCCGGTGGGCACGATGTATTGCAGCTCTTTCATCGAGTCATAGGCCTGATCCGTCGAGGGCTTGTAGTAGATCATCAAAAGCACGCCGGTGACGAAGAGCAACACGAATAGCACCAGCGAAATCAGCCCTAGCCCCCATGTGGCCGACGGCCGCAGCGAATACTTGTGAATGCGCGTCGGCAGAATATGCAGAAAGACGTTGGTGAAAACCGCCTGTGAAGCGGCCCGATCCGAAGTGGGTCGCCCGTGACGGATCATCGAGTGGCGAAATTGCCGCGGCGTTTCCATCAGGTTGCTCAGGAGCGTGCGCAGCGCGCCGTTGGATTGCGGCGCTTTTTCGTTCTTATTCGCCTCAGCGGTCTGCACGCCGGATGAGGTTTCCTGCATGGGTTGCCCAGGGTTTTCGTGTGACGTCATGGTCCATTCCACGTGTGAATCGGGTTGCAGGGTCGATGTCGTCTTGGGGGGTCACGCTGCTCCCAGCGCGCCGGTCATACGGTCAGCCGCACCTTCCGGTTGACCTCCTTCTTCCGGTCGACGACCAGTTGGCCGTCGGGCGAAACGAACAGCTTCAGGTAGGGCAACGGTCGCGGCGCAGGACCGGCGATGTTCTTGCCCGCCGCGTCGAACCGGCTTCCATGACAAGGGCAATAAAACCCGCCGTCTTCTTCCATCCCCACGACGCAGCCCAAGTGCGTGCACACGGCCGACAGAGCGAAAAGGCCCTTCTCGTCGGAAAACACCCACAGCCGCAACTCGGGGAACGCCGTCATCTTTACCCCTTTGAACTTTTCCAAAGGGCCCAGTTTCACCTGACTGCTCGATTCCGGAAACACGGACGGCATGGGCAAACGCAGTGTGCCCAGCAGGGCCACAAAGAAAGACACACCCGCCGACCACAATGCGGCCAAGCCCAGGAAATCTCGCCGTTCCACCGGCTTCTGAAACCGAGGACTCTCCTGAAGGTCTGCGTTCATAAAACCCTCTCACCTCCCATTGCTGGACGCGATCGGTTGGAGCCGCCATTGACTTGCCAGATGCATACGTTCCATCGTGATCGCTCCCACCGGACACCGCTCGGCGCACAGACCGCATCGAATGCAGATCGTCTCGTCCTTGATGATGGCCGAGTATTGCGCGGCTTCTTGCTCCGGCACGCGATCCTGGAGTGTTCGAGCCAGATCGTCGCCGCCCGCGAGCCGGTCGAGTGAAACCAATTGCAGACAAAGCTCGGGGCAGACATCGGCGCAGCCGCCGCACAGAATGCACTTCTCTGAGTCAAAAATTGTGTTGACGTCGCAGTCCAGGCAGCGACAGCCCTCGCACACCGCCTGAGGCTCGTTGTAGCCCAGCTCGACGATCGTCTGGTGATCACGCAGCCGCTCATCCCGGTTTCGCACGGGGATCGGCGTGCGCGGTAGCTTCTCGTAATCCCACTCGCGTCCGTAATGACGTATTTCCTCGTGCCGCAGCTCGATCTCTTCAACCAGCGACTGGCCACGTACGAATTCGAAGACCTTCCGTGCCACTTGCTTGCCGCTGGCGACCGCATCGATCAACAGTCGCGGCCCGTAAGCGATGTCGCCGGCCAGAAACACATCCTCTGCCGTCGTCCGCATCGTCTCCGGGTTCCACACGGGCAATCCGCGGTCGTTGAGCTGGATGTCTTGCGCCGAATCGAAAAGCGAAAGGTCGGGCCGCTGCCCGATGGACCAGATCACCGTGTCCGCCGGGATCGTTGTCAGATCCGATTCGTCGAATTCCGGCGCGAACCGTCCCTGCTCATCGAAAACCCGCGTGCACCGTTTGAAAACGACAGCCTTGGGATAGCCCCCCTCATCCAGCACGATCTCTTTCGGCCCGACGTTGTGGTGCCGGATCACGCCTTCCTCGTCGCCTTCGAGAATCTCCTCGTCGTCGGCCGGTAGTTCTTCCAAACTTTCCAAGCTGCAAAGATGGACTTCTTCGACGCCCGCTTCCCGCAGGGCCGATCGCGAAACGTCCACGCCCGTTTGGCGGACCACCGTGCGGGCCACGTCGAAAGCAACATTGCCGCCACCGATCACCACCACCTTGCCAACCAAGGCTGGCTCGCCATCAATCTGAGGATGCTCGCCCAGAGCCAAATCCCGCAACAGCTCCACGCCGCCCAGCACCCGCTTCCCGTCGGAACCGGGAATCGGCAAAGCGCGCGACCGCTTCAGCCCGATCGCGATGATCGTCGCCCGATGGCTCTTGCGGATCTCGTCCAACGAGATGTCCCGCCCGACCTGCGTGTTGCAAATGAAATCAACGCCCAGCGAGCGGATGAACTCGACTTCCGCTTCAATCAGTTCGTTCGGCAAGCGGTATTTGGGAATCCCGACCGCCAACATTCCGGCCGGCACCGGTTCCATCTCGTAGACGACCGGCCGAAAGCCCATCAAGGCCAAGTCGTGAGCGGCCGCCAAACCCGCCGGGCCGGAGCCGATGATGGCGATCTTCTCGCCTTCGGAGTTATCCGGTAGCTTCTGCTCCGCCAAGAACTGCCGAAACGCGGTCAATTCTTCGCTCCGAGCCGATTCCCGCTGGGGCCCGTGTTGGAACAGCCGCCGGATCAGCTCCAAAGGATTGCGGCTCCGCGTGTCCGCATGGGCGCCGTAACGATCCGCGACAAACCGTTTCAAGGCTCGAATGGCAACCGCCTGATCCAGACTCCCCCGCCGACACGCCGCCTCGCAGGGAGCTCCACACACACGGCCACAAATCGACGCCAACGGGTTCGGACCGCGGGCAATCAGGTACGCCTCCTCGTACCGCCCGTGCGCGATCGCTCGCACGTAGCCGCGCGAATCGGTGTGGACCGGACAGGCCTCCTGGCATTTCACCTGGCGCCGCCAGTACTCCGGCGTCGGAACTTCAACCGGATAAGTCTCTGCGTGAGTCTGGGTCGCAGGCACAGTTGGACCGCCTTCCTAAACAAACACAGGGGGTCGGAATGGCCGAGTGACTCCGTTTGCTTTAGTAAGTCTTTCCGAAACGTCCCGCTCCGACGTGATCTGCGGACGTGATGTCCGATTGGCGTGCGTCACACGACAAGGAGTGCTGGCAGGCGGGCCGACGCACGAGCCCACCGCCGGATTCACGGGTCCGAGCCCTCCCAACTCAGAAACCCAACACGTCGCGCCAACTGCTCCAACGTGGTTTCTCGCAGGTAAGTTCGGACCTGCTCGTGAACCGATTGGATCATCTCACTGAGCAGACACTCAGATCGATTGCAAGGCCGGTTTCCGAGCAAACAATCCGATTCGCCCACGGGACCCTCCACGGCCTCGTGAATATCCAGAAGCCGAATTTGGTCGGCTGGTTTCGCCAATTGAAAGCCGCCGCGCGGTCCGACCGACGA
>JAADHY010000192.1:0-1825 GCA_013151585.1 Planctomycetota bacterium | reverse complement strand
GCGCCAAGCGGGCCATGACTTTGGCCAGATGGTGGTTGGAAACCTGGAGCCGCTCCGCGATCTGCTGATTCGTCCAACGGCGGTCGGGCTCGTGCGCCAGCAGAACCATGGTATGCAGTGCCAAGGAAGAGGCTTCGGAGATTCTGACGAAAGTTGCCACGCCTGCGGCTCCTTGGGAGGCCAATCCACGTAATCTGGTACTTTAATACCATAATTTGGCGTGTCAAGTCTGACCACCCGAAAATTCTTCCTTGGCTTCGGAAACGAATGGTCCGAACTTGCGCACCGTGGACGCAGCCATCCTTGCCAGTTGATCGCAAAAAGTGCATTCTGACAGGGCCTGCGGCCCGTAATCAGAATAAGCAATAAGCGGCAGGCACGATCTTCCAACGTGCTGTGCCGTGAGAGCTCGCACCTGCAGGCCAGCGCCGTGCATCCGCGAGATTTTCCCAACGCCGGAAAGACGTTGTACGAGTCCTGTGCAGTCCCAGCGCACAAACACACCAACGGAAAGCAACCGTTTTGCCGCTCGTCCCACAGCCGAAATGGGTCCGAGTGCACCATGGTGGACCAGCCGTACTTGTCAAAGTGCGGGATTCCTATGGTGTGGTGACCATGCCGACCGTCCTCAATCGTCGGGAGATCAAACCGCGGCGGCATGACGGATTCCCGCTAGACGGACAATTCAACACGTTCAAGTTCAAGCCACGAGATGCGCCGGTCTTCGTGTTGATCACCGCCGCAGGGAACGCGGCGTAGTCCGTCCCGAACAGGAACATCCCATCATCCGGAGCGGAACGATGCGCCGACGAAGACTTGTAGCAGCCGTCTTGTTCGCGAATTCCGTCGTCCTTTTCGCATTCGCAATAGCGCCGGCAGCCGACCCAAACCGAGCTGAGGCGATCTTCATCGTCCAATCCAACGATGTTGATCCCAGCAGCCCGACGTCGCAAATGGGCAAGCGCTGGTATCATTGGACGGGAGTCGATCCAGCCGTCACCCATTTGGAGACGGGCTTGGCCGTCGATGCGCATCGGTTCGCGGGCCGCGGCCAGCGCATCGACCTCACCACCGACGCCCCGATTATGGCCGTGCAAGTCAAAGTGAAGCGGATCGGCCGCCCTGGGGCGCTGCTCTGGGAAGTAGGCACGCGATGGGGCCAACGAGATCTCGGATCGGGACGAGTCGCTGCCGAGAAAGTCTGCGCCGATTACGAGCATTTCGTCACGCTGCCGATCAAGCCTTGCCGGCCAAAGCGGCTTTTTGTGCGGCTGCGGGCCGAGTCTGGCCGATGCCCGGACGATTACTATGCGGTCTATTGTCGCTGGTCCGAGGTGCCAAGGGACCGCATGGTGATTCACACCTACACCGGCACCGAAGAAGTCGGCATGATGTACCGGATCGTCCGGCCGGATGAACACGGTGTTGCGCTGGAGCCGCCCGGTCGGCTAGTCGGCCAAGGCGCCAGCCTGCTCACTCGCTTGCTAAGTGCCCAGCCGGGTCCGAACCGACGGCAGCTCTTTCCGTGGGAAGAAGAGCCGTTCGATTTCGTCGAAGATTTGGTGGCCGGCATCGATCCCAAGTCCGTCGGCCTTCCCAACTCGAACGCCCATCCGGTGAAAGAGGAAATCGTCTTGGCAGACGGGTGGACCATTCGCGTCGCCGCTCCGCGATCACCGCAAGTGGAGACGGCGGTTGACGACCTGCAATGTTTTCTCCGCGAGCGAATGAACGTTGAGGTCGAGGTGCAATGGAAGGCCGCCCTCCCCCCTGCCCTGCACAGCATCATGCTGACGCAGGGTCCCGACCAGCCGGACGGACCGCG
>JAADHY010000275.1 GCA_013151585.1 Planctomycetota bacterium | reverse complement strand
TAAGATCGGCTTCCGTCCGATTTGGCAGCCGGACGACCATGTTTCGTTTTTCACGGCCGCCGAGGGCTGGGGATTGTTCCGCCAGCAACGGGACGGCCACCGGATGACATACGAGATCGAACTGCGGTACGGCCGACTGCGTGTGACGGAACTGGTTTTTCGTTTGCCGGATGGTGTCCGCGCCAAGAAAGTACACTCAAAAGTGGCCGGCCGAGTCGGCTTCAAAGACGGGGACTTGCATTTTTTGTTGACCGAACCGGTAACGTTGAGCGAATCGGAAACGCTGGCGGTGGAAGTCCAGACGGCAGAAGGGTGATCGCGGCCGGGCAGCGCCATGTCTGCACAGTGTCAGGGTCTTGTGGAAAGTGATTGATCGTGCCTCTCGCCGCCTTCGATCCTTGAGACGGGAAGCTGGAAAAGGTTGTGCGGGAAGCGTTGTCAGAGGGCGTCGTCATGCCCAACGTGACCATTTCGCTGGATGAGGAGAGTCTGAAGGCCGGCCGCGAGTACGCTCGCAGGCATAACACGTCGCTGAACGCGCTGCTCCGGCGACTGCTGCGACAGGCTGTGAGGAACCGCTCGGCGGATTGGCTTGAGGAATGTTTTGACCTGATGGATCGGGCGGGCGTTCCAAAGGTCGCCGATGGAAGCGAGACGAGCTGTACGACGTCGAAGGTTTTCCTGGACATCGACGTTCGTGTGTACGGCAGATGGGCGGTCGCCCGAGGAGGAACGTCGGGCGCGGGAACTGCTGAAAGAGCTGGCAGCTCGGGGCGACGGCGTCGTTTCGACGCAAGTGCTACAAGAAATCTACGTGGCGGCCACATTGAAAATTGAAAATTGCAGATTGCAAATTGAAAATTGACCGACTGGCGCATGGCGTTTGCTCAGCCGCAGGCTCAGACTGCCAAAGGATGGCCGAGCATCCAGTCCGCCGCGGACCGACTGGTTCGCATTCCTTGACTTCTGGACTTTGCGGCTCTTTGAGCTTTTGACATTTCGACATTTCAACAACAAAGGCAACATCGCGATGCGAACAACTTGGATCTTAGCTTCGTTGCTGGCATTCTCTGGAACCTTTCTCACGGCGCGGGAGACAACAGCTTCGGCTGCCCATGAGCAAGTCATTGACCGGTTCGACTACGCCGGTGCCGCGTCGTCGCGAGCGGCGTGGGAATCGGGCAAAGGGACGCCCCCAGTGACGGTTGTTCGGGACACGGGCCGGAACGTTTTGGAGTTCCGGGCACCGTTTGCCAGCGTTCCCGAGCTGCCTCGCACGATCCTTGATCGCGATGTGACGCTCGACCTGGCTACGGCGGGCCAGTTCCTGCTGGAAGTCTGGACGGACCAGCCAAGCGCCGGAGCTCGCGTGACACTCTACTTCCGAAGCGGCCGAGGCTGGTACGGATGCGGGGCCAGTCTGTCCGAGGAGGGCTGGCACACGCTCCGATTTCCGAAAGCGAGATTCGGCGTGGAGGACAGTCCGACCGGCTGGCACAAAGTCGACGGCATTCGCATTTCCGTGTGGCGTGGTAAGGCCGTCGACTGCCGGATTCGATTGCGCAAACTGGCCGCCGTGTGGCATGACGTCGCCCTGCTGGTTCCTTCGTCCGAAGATGCAGGCAG
Source organism: Planctomycetota bacterium (assembly GCA_013151585.1). Lineage (GTDB taxonomy): Bacteria > Planctomycetota > Planctomycetia > Planctomycetales > Planctomycetaceae > JAADHY01. The sequence goes on along the minus strand of JAADHY010000275.1, from coordinate 8,651 downwards.
CGATAGCCGGCGCATGGTCCTGCGAACGGCCGAGGAGTTTCAGAGCCTGCTTTCGGAAATGGGCGTTGAAGCCGACACGCTGGATGACCTGGCGGTTGCTCGTGGAGCCTTGGGACGCCGGCCTCTGGTCGTCATCCCGTACGCGCCGCGAATTCGATCTGAGGCGGTTCGGGCGTTGCGGGCGTTCTTGGATCGAGGCGGGAAGCTGTTTGCCTGCTACACGCTGCCAGTGGAACTGCAGGGACCGCTAGGCATTGCCCGCTTGCGGTACTATCGGCCGGAGCAACCAGGCGGACTGGCCGAGATTCGTTTCGATGCTCGAGACATCGCCGGGCTACCGAAATCCGTGCGGCAGGCCTCCTGGAACATCAACGCGCCGGAAGTGCAGGGCAGGGGAGCGCGAGTGATCGGCTGGTGGTACGACGTCCGAGGACGTTCGACCAAGCGGCCCGCTCTGGTGGTCGGTCCACGGGGAGCGTTTTTTTCTCACATCGTCCTGTCCGATGATCGTGAAGGCAAAAGGCAGATGCTGGCGGCCGTGCTGGGGCATCTGGCTCCGACACTTTGGCCGCAGATGGCGGCCAGTTCGATCCGGAGCATCGGGCGGATTGGTCACCTAAACGGCGTCTCGGCGGTGACGCAATTTGTCCGAGCCAGCTCATCCCGCCACCGAGCAGCCGCGGCGTTGCAGAGGGGCCTGCAAACGGAACAGAGGGCTCGGCAGCTCTTGGCGGGACGGCAGTATCCGCAAGCCGTCCAGACGGCTCGACAAGCTCGCCAACATTTGATGACCGCCTATTTGCAGGCCGTGCCGAGCCGCCCCGTTGAAGGCCGAGCCTTCTGGAACCATTCCGGCACGGGCATTTATCCGGGCGATTGGGATCGCACCGCGCGCGAGCTGGCTGCGGCCGGCATCAATATGGTCATCCCCAACCTGTTGTGGGCGGGACGGGCTCATTACCCCAGCGATGTTCTGCCTCGCAGCAAGACCTTCCAGGAATACGGCGACCAGATCGCTCAGTCTATCGCAGCTTGCCACAAGTACGGCATCGAAGTGCATGTCTGGAAGGTCAACCACAATCTGTCCGGGGCGCCGAAGGAGTTTGTCGAGCAACTTCGGCGGGAAGGGCGGCTCCAGGTCGGCCGCACCGGAAAGACACACAACTGGCTCTGTCCGTCGCATCCGAAGAACTTCGAGCTGGAACGGGATAGTATGCTGGAGGTCGTCCGCAAGTACGACGTCGACGGCATTCATTTCGACTACATCCGTTATCCAAACAACGACCATTGCTACTGCGACGGATGCCGAAAACGGTTTGAAGCCGAAACGGGAACCCGCGTCGCCCGTTGGCCAGACGACTGCTACGACGGGCCGCTCCACGACCGCTACCGTGACTGGCGCTGTCAGCAAATCACCCGGCTGGTGGCGGCGGTCTCGCGGGAAGCGAAGAAGATTCGACCGGGCATCAAGATTTCGGCGGCCGTGTTTGGCCACTATCCCCAGTGCCGCATCTCGGTCGGCCAGGATTGGGCCGCGTGGATCAAAGCCGGCTACCTGGACTTCGTCTGCCCAATGGATTACACACAAAGCGACGCCGACTTCCGAAGCCTGGTCGAGAATCAGATCAAGATCATCGCAGGTCGGATACCGATTTATCCGGGCGTCGGAGCTTTTCGGCTGACCCCGGATCGCATGATCGGCCAGATCGTGATCGCGCGGAGCCTGGGTGCGGACGGATTCACGATTTTCAATTTAGAACCGAATTCGGCGGCCTCGCTGCTCTCCGCGCTGAAAGCCGGTGCGACTCGCACAAAAGCCACACCGCCGCACCGCCGATGACCGAGGCTTGTCCGCGTCCGGCCGTGTTGGTCCGTGTTAGTCTGTGCCCTCTGCCGGAGGCATTCCCATGACGCAACGATTGATCCTGGTTCGGCATGGCGAGGCCGTGTCGGAAACGGTCGACCCGCAACGTCCGCTGAGCGACGCCGGGCGACAGGCTGTTCAAAGAGTGGCCACCTGGGTTGCGTCGGCCGGGCTGACGGCGGATGAAGCCTGGCACAGCGGCAAGCTGCGAGCGGCTCAAACGGCCGAGCTGATCGTAGACGCGATGATGCCGCACCCGCCGCTGAAAGCCGTCTCGGGGCTCGCGCCGAACGACGACATCGAACCGATCGCCGACAGCCTGCTCGACGGGCCCGACCGGCTGATGCTTGTCGGCCATTTGCCCTTTCTCGGGCGATTGGTCAGCCGCTTGGTGATTGGTTCGGCCGATCGACCGCTGGCGGATTTTGCTGCGGGCACCCTGGTCCTGCTCGACCGGATCGAGGAGCGCTGGGTGATCCGCTGCGTGATTCCGCCGGACCTGCTGCCATGACCGCTCCATCGTCCCGCAGCTCTTCGCCCGTTCGACTGCTACTGACCGGCCCGCCCGGCTGCGGCAAAACGACCGTGGTTTGCCGGGTTTTGGAGCAACTGGCCGGCTGGCAGATCGCCGGCTTCTACACGCGCGAACTGCGGCAGAAAGGTCGGCGAGTGGGTTTCGAAGCGGTCACACCCGATGGCCGGCGGGTTTTGCTCGCTCATCGCAACAGCCAGTCGCCTCGTCGTGTCGGCCGCTACGGCGTGGAACTCGGGCGGTTCGAATCACTCGTTGCCGATCAACTGCTGCGTCCGTCGGCCAGGGTCGATCTGTACCTGATCGACGAGATCGGCAAGATGGAGTGCCTGAGCAGTCAGTTCGTGACCGCCGTCCGACGTGTGCTCGCCTCGCCGGTTCCACTGCTGGCCACGGTCACGCAGAAGGGCAGGGGGCTGATCGCGGAAGTCAAGAAAGCCTCAGGCGTCGAACTGCTCCAGGTCACCCGCCAAAACCGCGACGCAATGCCCCAGCAGATCGTCGAGATGTTTCGTAGCAGGTAGTCATGCGCGTGAACCCACGGAACGCGCGGGCCTCAATCTTCGGTGTCCCGAATGGGGCGACACGACAGATTGTTTCGCCCGTTCCGGGGCCCTCTGGTGTTTCCGGGAGCGCGTTCCCCAGGCTGACGCCCGCAACTATTCCTTCTCGCTCCTGCGGGGCTGTTGGGACGCCGCGGCGGAACGTGGCGGCTCCGCCCGAGGCTCAACATAACATCAGGCGTCTTCGAGATTGGGTTGCGCCGCGTCTTGACGAGACCGGTTTCGCTAATTCTGGTAGCATGATCGCCTGCCGCATTCGCTCTGCATAGTACCGATTGCGTCGCACCTGCTGACTGCGACTTCGGCGTGTCCGCCGTCAGTTGGACAGTTGCTCAAACGGCAACCAGGAAGCACCTTTTCGCGAGTTTCCGACGTCGTGTCTGAGGATCATAGAAGGTCATCTAATCATCTGGGACCAGATGCGAACGATCGAAGGTCACTTCATATTTGCGGTTCTTATGCACCAGTGTGAAATCTAGATGATATTTTCCCAGCTCGAGACCGGTCAGCTCGATCGGAAACTTGCCCCACGTCACCCATCCTTCCTCCGAGTGCGAGTAATTCGTCTTGGGCGGGGAGACTCGGCCGCGGAAGGGAACGCGCAGCGTCAAGTCGTGCTGGGCGTATGTATTCAAATCCAATAGCGCGAGCGGGAATTGGATCGTCCGCGATTCGGGCGATTCTACGAAGCCCCCCTCTCGGACCGTGAGAATCCACTGTTTGTCAAACGCCACACACTCGGGCCACGCTCCCTGGCGAAGCCAGGCTTTCCGTTCGGCTGGCTTGAAACGAAACCGCCACCAGTCGACGTCAATCGTTAGGTCGCGGTTACCTCTCTCTTCGCTTGGCCACAACCGCGCAATCGCCGACCCTTCGCCAATCCACACCACCGCGCCGTCATGAACATGAACCTGCGCGCCGTGAACGAGACGAGGCAGAGTCACGACGCCGATCGGCCGTCCGTCGGCGGTAACTTCATAGGCCACGCAACTCGAGAGATATCCAGGCCATTCATCATTCTCGCTTTGCGCTGTGACCACAAAGATGCTGTATCGAGCCATGTCGGTCCTTGGCACAATCACCGGGCCGGCGAAAAGGGAACACTGCTGCGATTCAATGCGTACCTTTGCCGCATGGACCCGCTGCTGAATCGCTCGGAAATAGTCTCGCTGCTCCTCGTTCTCCGCTTCCAGCTTATCAAGCGGTGTGGATGCTACCTCCAAGTCGTAGTCCAGCATGCCGTATCGACCCAAGTGGTAGCTCCAGACGCTCGGCCCAGTGAATCCTCTTCGATACTCCCAGATTCTCGGGATCCGCCATTTGATCGCCCCTGTCGACGGGTCGATCACGAGAAGGTCCTCAAGGGGACCGGCACAAACGAGAACGTCCGAGCCTAGAAGCGACAAGCCCCGGATTCCAGCATAGTCCCGCGAGGGCCCCAGACTTCCCAACAAGAATGCGTCAGGTAATGGCAGGTTTCCGGCTGCAGGAAACAACCGAGACCACTCGATCTCGTTGCCAACCTTCGTCAGTCGATAAGAAACAACCAAATCGGCCGGGAAGTCAGACTGCTCGCTGCGTGTCAGCACAAGCAGGCCATCCGCCAGCGGTAACGCTGCCTGCGGACGGTTCTGTCTGGCCAACTCCTTCTTGCTCAAAGGAATCTTGTGCGATTTCAACCAAGAACCATCGGCAAGGCTGAGCTGCTCGATCGTGATTCCGCCCACGCCGCTGCCATCTTGTCGCTCTTCTTTTTGCGACCAGAGGTACAGCACTCCGGCGCGGTCCGCCAGCGGCACGAGTTTCGCAGAAGCGGGGCATTCGGCACGCCATCGCAGCCGGCCCGACGTGCCATCGAGAGCCTCGACCGTGGCGCCTTTGACCCGCACAATCACGTTCCCAAGGTGACGTTGATACGGCCAGCGAAGCCCGAACCGACGAGCGCGGACAACAAGTTGGCCAGCGTGCAATGTAGCTTCTGACCAATTCGGCACAATCTCTGCCTCCTCCGCCTCACAGGGCGATCGACCTATTCCGCCTTGTGCCCCGACGAGTGTGAGCACGAGCAAGATCCGCATTATCGTAGTTCCCATAATTCCGTGCGGTGTCCACGAACCAGATTGCATGGGAATCCCCCTCCTCCGAATGGGCGGCCGGACGGTGTGCTTACGCCATTTTTGTCGCGAAGATCGATCTCGCAGCCAACGTCAGCGCTCCCTTCGCCCCGGGGACGCGCATCGCTCGACAGGCTCGCTTTGTCGAAACCGCTTAACGGCTTCATGGGATGATTTTACGGTATACTTGCCCCCATGCAATCCCATTCAGATCGTCACACTTGGCTCAGCTGAGCAGTGGTGTCTCGGTGGCCGCGGTTGCCGCTTGCAGGGCGGTCTGTCGCGGGTCCGGCGCAGGCAGGCGGGACGCCTGCGCCACAGCGTGGCACGTACTCCGGCACGCCGAGGCCAGGAACAAACGCTTGCTGCATCACGACTGAAAACCTCCTCGCCGTCCTGGGCGGGCGATGGCTCGCGTCCCGGAATCATGAAAGCCCATATGGTGGCCGAATTGCCTAAGTCGCTGCCGCGAGTCCAACGAACTGGTCGTGTGCGGTACCATAGAAATCATCGACCGCCACGACATACCCTTTCGACGATCGGTTGGCTATACTCTGCGCGCAGAGAAAAGCCGCAAGCGGGGCAGGCACCGCAGTCGTCCGCGCCGTTTGTCCTGGGAAAGTAACCGTCTCAATTGGAAACGAGGCTATGTCAACGCAAGAACCTGCTTTGCCCGATGCGGAGATGCTTCGGGGATCGAAGATCCTGATCGCTGACGATAATCAGCAGAACTGCGAGCTGCTGGAAGCGTACTTGGCGGACGAAGACTACGAAATCCGCATGGCCTTCAACGGGCAGGAGACGCTGGATCGCGTCGCCGAATTTGAGCCCGATCTGATCCTGCTGGACATCATGATGCCGAAGGTCAGCGGATACGAAGTCTGCCAGATATTGAAAAGTGACGAGAAAACGCGAGATATCCCCGTTTTGATGGTCACCGCGCTCAACGAGACGGGCGACATCGAAAAGGCGGTGGAAGCCGGCTGCGACGACTTCCTGACGAAGCCAGTCAATCGGCTGGAGCTGACGACGCGCGTGCGGTCGCTTTTGCGAGTGCGACACCTGAAGAACGAACGCGATCGGCTGTTGGCCTACCTGGCCGAGGTTGAGCGAAGTCGACCAGCAGCGGGAGAGGTGAAGCGTTGACCGATGCGTCGTTGCCTCGCGTGATCTTGAAGCCCCGGCACGCCCTTCCGTTTTTCAATCGGCATCCGTGGGTTTTTTCGGGGGCCGTGAAGGGTGTGGAGGGCGATCCGGCGCCGGGGGCCGAAGTGGTATTGGTGACGGATGCGGGCGAGTTTGTCGCGCGCGGCCTTTACAACCCCAACAGCAATATTGTCGTGCGTCTTTATGCCTGGAAGGAGAGGCAGCCGCTGGACCGGAGCCTCTGGTCCCAGCGAATCGATGCAGCCCTGGCCTTGCGGCGATCTGTGTTCGGCACCGATTGGAACGAGCGCGGATTGCGGTTGATCTACAGCGAGTCGGACGGACTGTCCGGGTTGGTCGTGGACTGGTACAGTGGTTGGCTCGTCGTGCAGTTTACCAGTTTGGCCTTGTGGCAACGACGCGACGACCTGCTCGCCCTGCTCACCAAACGCCTACAGCCGGAAGGCGTCTGGCTGCGGACGGAGAAGAGCATCCGAGAAGCGGAAGGTCTGGAGGTCGCCGATGGCTTGCTGACCGGCCGCGAGCCGCCGCGTCCGCTTTTCATCGCAGAGCAGGGCGTACGGTATGGCGTGGATCTCGTTGAGGGACACAAGACAGGTTTCTACTTGGATCAACGCGACAACCGCTCGGCCGTGGCTCGGTATGCGGCGGACGCCCGCGTGCTGGATGCGTTTTGCTATAGCGGGGGCTTCGGTGTCTGCGCGGCTGTCTGTGGTCGGGCCAAGTCGGTGCTGGGCCTGGATTCGTCCGAGGCCGCTCTGGCGCTGGCGCGAGCCAATGCCGAGCTAAACGGCGTCGCCGATCGTTGCCGATTCGAGCGGGCGGATGTTTTCGCAGAGCTGCCGAGGCGGGCGAAAACAGGCGAGCGCTTCGACGTGGTGATTCTTGATCCTCCCAAAATGGCTCGCAGCCGTGCTGGCCTGCAGCGAGCTTTGAAAGCGTATCTGCGTCTGAACCAAGCCGCGATCGAGCTGTTGGGGCAGGGGGGCATTCTGGTCTCTTGCAGTTGCTCCGGCCACGTGGACCGGGACGCCTTCGAGGAAGTGCTCTCGCTGGCCGCCACCGAAGCCGGTCGGTCGTTGCAGATTCTGGAAGCCCGCGGGCAAGCAACCGATCACCCCGTTTCGATCCACTGCTTGGAGACCGGTTATCTGAAATGCTACATCTGCCGCGTGGTGTGAAGGACCACCGGGGGCGCCGCGACGGGCGAGGGCGGGGTTGTCCTGGCGGCAAAACTCGTTGACACAACCTTGTCCCCGTCTTAGTCTAAAGGCATGTTTTCGCTCGCGACGGCGGTGCGCGAAGCTGTTTAGCGGTCGCCGGAAACAAGCGCCGGTGGGAGTCAACGGGGGCTGCGACAGGCGATTCGGCGGTAAGAGGAGTGATCACCAGACGTAGCGGAGCGACTCCGGTCCCCGCGGGCCACCCGGTTTCCGTCCCGGACAGACCGGAACGCTGCCAGACGGAAGGAGAATGATTGTGTCTGACGCATCGTCCCAAGAGACCAACAAAGTCGATTCCTACACGCTCGTGAATTGCATTTTCACGGGGAAGTTTAGTCAGGTGTGGGAAGTCATTGAGGAGGGAACGCCGCTCCGGTACGCCATGAAACTGCTGTTGCCGGAATACACGCGCGAGCGAGAGCAGGTGCAGTCGCTCAAATGGGAGGCGAAAATCGGCAAGCAGCTCGAACACCCGAATCTGCTCACCTATCACAAAGTCGTAGCCACACGCGAGCACGCCTATCTGCTGATGGACTTGTTCCGGTCCGTGAGTCTGAAGAACTTCCTATCGAGCGATCTGTTGGGGGTGCAGTTGAGGATTCGCAAGTTGATCGAGTCGCTGTGCCTGGTCCTCGGTTACATGCACGATAAAGGCTGGGTCCACAAGGACGTCAAGCCGGACAATATCCTTTTGAACAAGGGCGGCGAAGTCAAACTGATCGACTTCTCGCTGACGGTTCGAGCGGCCGGTGGGCTGGCGAGACTGTTTCGCGTTAAGCCACGTCAGATTCAGGGAACACGGACTTACATCGCTCCCGAGACTATCAAACGCCAGCCACCCACCAGTGCAACGGACATTTACAGTTTGGGGGTCACCCTTTTTGAAGTTTTGACGGGCAGTCCGCCTTTCACAGGAACGTCCCCCAACGACCTCCTCCGTCGCCACCTCGCCATGCAGCCCCCGGCCCCCTCGTCGTTGAATCCGAACGTGACACCCGAGATGGACCGGCTGGTGCTGCGGATGTTGGCCAAGAAGCCGCAAGATCGTCCAAGCGCCCAAGAGGTTTACGGGGAATTCCGTAGCATCAAACCTTTCAAAGAAGACATCGAAGCCATTTTGGAAAAGAAAAAGCAGGAGGCAGCCGACCGGCAAGCCATGGAAGACGGTTTGGCATCCCGCCTGGACAG
>JAADHY010000620.1 GCA_013151585.1 Planctomycetota bacterium | reverse complement strand
CATTGGTCACGACGACCGCCACCGCCGGATCAGCTAAGGCCGCTTCCAACTCTGCTCGAATCGTTTCCGTTTCGTCTCTGACGATGCGATACCGCACGACAGCATGTCCGGCCTGAACGACGGCCTCGCGAATCCACTGGCCGCTACGATCCGTCTCCGGCGTGCGGGTGTCTGACAACGTGATCACGGCGAACCCAAGCGGACCAACACCGCTGGCGGCTCGTTCATGGTCGCGAAAGCTGGTTTCAGACGCGTCGGATGTCAACGGACTTTCCTTTTTCGCTCCAGGACGGTCGAGCGTCCGCAGTCGCGACACCTCGCCGCCCGTGCTAGAATCAAAAGTTTGACGGTTAGAATGTAGCAGCCGGCCGGTTTTCTGGCAAAAGCAAACCTCAAGCCGCAGCGGCCGGTCCCCTGGGCGGGGCGAACGCGGTCGCAAGCGATCTTCAAGGAGTTGCGATGTACTGGCAGATGGCCAAGCGGGCGCTGTGCGATACGGATAAGCGTCTGCTTTGGAATTTCTTTCGGATTATGGTCCTGCGGGCCATCCCATCCGTGCTGAGACACAAGCGCCGGATGAAACGGGGCGAGTATTTTCCACCGTTTTTGTTCATTGCCGTCACGAACAGTTGCAACCTGCGGTGCCAAGGCTGCTGGATGGACGTCACGGCCAAGCAGACGGTGATCCCGCTGGAAGCGATGAACCGGCTCATCCGCGAAGCTCAAGCGATGGGTAACGCGTTCTTCGGCATCGTCGGCGGCGAGCCCCTGTTGCATCCGCAATTGCTGGATATCTTCGAGCAGAATCCGAACTGCTACTTCCAACTTTTCACAAACGGCCACTACATCACGGACGATGTTGCGCGGGAGCTGCACCGGTTGGGCAATGTCACGCCGCTGGTCAGCATCGAAGGCAAAGAGCTCGTCAGTGACCAGCGCCGCGGCCGGCCTGGCGTTTTCAGCCGTTCGATGCAAGGGCTGCAAACATGCCTGCGACACAAGTTGCCGACGGGAGTCGCCACCAGCGTGTGCCAATCGAACATCGACGAGCTGGTGACCGAAGAGTGGGTCGACCGGCTCGTTGAAATGGGCGTCTTTTACACGTGGTTTTACGTCTATCGTCCCATGGGACCGAAGCCGCGTCCGGACCTTTGCTTGACGCCGGAGCAACAGGTGCGGGTGCGGCGGTTCGTGGTCGAGATGCGCGCCAAAAAGCCACTGATCTTTATCGACGCGTACCACGATGGCCTCGGCCGAGCCCTGTGTCCGGCGGTCACCGGTATTAGCCACCATATTGGCCCGTGGGGCGACTTGGAGCCGTGTCCGGTCATCCAGTTTGCGAGGGAATCGATTTACGACGAAGGCCGAACGCTGCCGGAGAAGTTCATCCAGTCAGAGTTTCTTCGCGACTTCCGCGAGATGGTTCGCCGGACAACCCGCGGCTGCATCGTGCTGGAGCGTCCCGACTTGCTCCGGGATCTGGTTCTGCGCCACGAGGCACGCGACACCACGGCCCGGCAAACCGCCCTGGCCGAACTAGAAGCGATGCAGCCTCACCCGTCGCAGTTCAATCCGCTCGAGGAGATTCCGGAAAAGAGCTGGGCGTACCGGTTTATGAAGCGGTTTCTCTTTAGCGACTTCGGCGTGTATTCGGAACTGGACCGGACCGCGGCGAAGCCGCCGACACAGATTCCGGTTGAACCGGTCTCGCAAACTGTCGATGCGAGCAGCGCGGAACTGGCGGCTCGTTGAGACAAGGAACACGTCCCGGGGCGCATCGCGAACGGAGCGAACCAGGAGCCCTGCCATGGCCGATTCGGAATCACGCACGACCGGCGAAGACGCTCGCCGAGCTGGCTTGCGGGCGTGGATCGAACATTGGAAAAGGGTCGGACCGAAGCTGGAGCGGATCAAGCGGGACGAACTGCGGCGCTACAAACATGAGGAGAACATCGAGATCATTGACGCCCTGCTGCAGTTTGGACTGGATCACGCGTCGCCCCGCGGCACGTCGGGCTTGGTCGAACTCCAGCGGGTTTTGCACCGAAAGAAGCGGCGATGAATGGGCTTTACGAAGCAGCCGACGAAGCGCATCGCTTTTTCCAAGCACGCGGATGGCGCTATTGCATCATTGGGGGATTGGCCGTTGCACGATGGGGCCAGCCGCGAGCCACGCAAGATGTCGATATCAGCCTCTTCACCGGCTGGGGAGACGAGCAGTCGTACATCGAGCCCATGCTGGCGCGCTTTCCATCCCGAATTCCCGATGCCGCTCGCTTTGCGATGGAGAACCGGGTCTTGCTAGTTAAAGCCAGCAATGGTGTGGCCCTCGACGTGGCTCTTGCTGCGTTCCCGCTGGAAGAAGAAATGATCGGCCGTGCCACGCCGTTTCGCTTCGCAGCGGGCGTTGAGCTGATCACGGTCTGCGCCGAGGACTTGATCGTGCTGAAAGCCTTCGCCGGTCGCGACATCGATTGGAGTGACGTTGGCGGGGTGATCATCCGGCAGGCGGATCGGTTGGACTGGGACCTGGTTCTTTCAACGCTGAAATCGCTTTGTGAGCTGAATGCGGACGGCTAGCCGCTACGTCGGCTCGAATCCCTTCGTGATGAACTACTGAACGAGGAGTGACAGCGCTGATGAAAAACCCAGGAGATCAAGCACCAAGGTTCTTTAAGCCGTTTGCTGCGTTCGCCTTTGTCGTAGGAACTTTCGGAGTCGTCGTGCTGGTGGCCACAGCGGCGGCTGCCGAACGCCCCAACATCATTCTGATCGTCAGCGATGATCAGGGTTATCACGACCTGGGCTGCTTTGGCAGCGGGGAAGTGAAAACGCCTCATTTGGACCGGATTGCTCGGGAAGGCGTCCGTTGCACCAGTTTCTATGTGACGTGGCCTGCGTGTACGCCGTCGCGGGGCAGTATCCTGACGGGACGCTATCCGCAGCGGAACGGCCTGTATGACATGATTCGCAACGAGGCCCCGGACTACGGGCACGTTTATTCGCCGGAGGAGTACGAGGTCACGGCCGAACGGATTCTGGGCATGGACACCCGGGAGATCATGATCTCACAGGTTCTCAGGCGCGCGGGCTACGCCACGGCTGTTTTCGGCAAGTGGGATGGCGGCCAACTGCATCGCTACTTGCCGCTGCAGCGGGGCTTCGATGAATTCTACGGGTTTGTCAACACGGGCATCGACTACTTCACGCACGAGCGATACGGCGTTCCGTCGATGTACCGCAACAACCGTCCGACGACGGAAGACAAAGGCACGTACTGCACGTATTTGTTCCAACGTGAAGCCTTGCGGTTCATCCGAAAAAACAAAGACCGGCCTTTCTTTCTCTACCTGCCGTTCAACGCGCCGCACGGAGCATCGAATCTGGATCCGAAGATTCGCGGCGCCGCTCAAGCTCCGGAGAAATACAAGAAGCTGTATCCCCATCTGAAAGACGACTATGTCAAGAGCAAGCGTTACGGGGAACCGACATTGGTGCCGAGCAAACAAAAGCGGCGATTGGAGTATTTGGCGGCCGTGACGTGCATGGACGATGCGATTGGCTCGATCTTGGACTTGCTCGACGAGCTGCACCTGACCGGAAAGACCTTTGTCGTGTTTTTCTCGGATAACGGCGGCAGTGGGGACGCCGACAACAGCCCGTTGCGAGGACGCAAGACGCACATGTTTGAAGGCGGCATCCGCGTGCCGTTTGTCGCCCGGTTTCCTGGCGTGATTCCGCGGGGCCGGACCTGCGACGAATTCCTCAGCACATTGGAGTTGTTTCCGACGTTCGCAAAGCTCGCCGGCGAAGAGCTGCCGAAGGATGTGGTCTACGACGGCTTCGACATGCTGCCGGTGCTGGCCGGGCGCGAGAAGTCAAAGCGAACCGAGATGTACTGGCAGCGGCGAGGCGACAAGGCGGCGCGAGTGGGGCATTACAAATGGGTCGAGTCGGCTCGCGGCAGCGGTCTATTCGACTTGTCGAAAGACATCGGCGAGCGGCACGATCTCTCGAAAGAGCGGCCCGATCTGCTGGCCGAGATGAAAGCGCATTTTGCCCGCTGGCGTGCAGATATGGATGCTGCCGAACCGCGAGGCCCCTTCCGTGATTTCTGAAGGATCAGGAGCGGATCAACCACAGGACGCAGCAACTAGAGAGAGGGGGATACGGGGATTGCCATGAGACTTCATTCCACGACGATCATAATCTTCGCCGTTTGTTTTGTTCTGTCAGGTTGGACGGCGGCGGGCGGGGACCGGGCGAATTGGCAGCCGCCGGCAGACGTGGACGACCTGGGCCAGTGGGCGGCGGAGCACGGCTTTGAGCCGCTCTTCAACGGCCGCACGTTTCGCGGCTGGAAATACCACAAAGACCTGGAAGGCCGCTGGAAGATCGTCGACGGCTGCATCACACTGGTTGGCAATCAGCCGCCGCGCCGGCGCGGCCGGGATTACAACCTTTGGACGGAGCGATCCTTCCGCGATTTCATCCTCATCGTCGACTGGCGTCTGACGGGCAAACCGGTCCGCCGACAAATGAACGACTTTACCGGCGACGGACTGATCAAGGTGGACGCCAAAGGGCGGCGCGTCACGCACGAGATCCTGCACGCTGGTGACAGCGGCATCTATCTGCGCGGATCGGGCCGAGCGCAGGTCAACATCTGGTCGCAGCCGATGGGTAGCGGGGACATCAACTCGTATCACAAAGATGCGTCGCTGCCGGTGGAGATTCGTCGCGCCTGCATGCCCCGTGTCTGTGCCGACCGTCCGCCGGGCGAATGGAACCGCTTCGTGATCGTGATGCAAGGCGATCGGGTGACGGTTTTTCTGAACGGGCAGAAAGTGATCGACCGGGCAAAGCTGCCCGGCGTGCCGGAAAGCGGCCCCATTGCGCTTCAGAACCACGGCGATCCGATTCAGTTCCGGAATCTGTTCCTCAAGCCGCTGGGGGCCGAAAACTCGCCACGGTGATCGGCCTCCGGTCTGGGAGAGGTCGCCGAGCGGCTCATTCTGGACGCCACGGCATGGGGCCGCCCGGTTTCGGGCGCAGGAACTTGGCATCAACTTCCTTGTACCACCGATGCAAACGCCCGCGCATGCGGCGCACGCGGTCGGGCAGGCGAGCGGCCAGATCGTTCCGTTCGCCGATGTCATCTTTCAGGTTGAAAAGGTGCACGCGGCCGTCTTCATACCGCTCGATTAACTTCCAGTCCCCGATTCGAATCGCCCCGCCGGGGAATCCCCCCTGGTTTCCGTAGTGCGGATAATGCCAATACAAGGCTTCCCGCTGGATAGTTCCCGTTTGTTTGAGCAGCGGCACCAGGCTGAGCCCGTCCTGGTGCTGTTGGGGCCGGAGCGGTAAACCGGCCATCTCCAGAATCGTCGGGTAAAAGTCCGTGCTCACCACTGGCACGTCGCATGTGCTCCCGGGTTTCGTGACGCCCGGCCATTTGATCAAGAATGGCTCGCGAATACCGCCTTCGTAAACCCAGCCTTTGCCGCCTCGCAACGGCAGGTTCGACGTGGGCAGCCCTTCAGACGTGGCCAGGCCCCCGTTATCCGACATGAAGAAGATGATCGTATCCTTTTCCAAGCCAAGTTGCCGCAGCTTCTCGAGCACTTGGCCGACCGCTCGGTCCATGCTCTCGACCATCGCGGCGTATGTGGGATGTTTTTGCAGGATGCGTACCCGCCGCGGCTCTTTCCGGGGCCAACACTGTTCTTCCTCTCCAAACTCGGGTTTGCCCGCCAGTCCGAGCCGCACGGCTTTTTCTTTGTACTTCTTCACCAGGTCCTTTGGTGCCTGAAGCGGTGTATGGACGCTGTAAAAAGAGAAGTACAGAAAGAACGGCCCGTCTCGGAACTGCTCCAGGATGCGGCACGCTTCGTTCGCCAAGCGCATGGGCAGGTGCTCTCCCGGGGGCCCATTAGACAGCCGGGGGTTTTTGTACGGAGAAAAGTAGCCGCCGGGCGGCGATCCTCGATTGTGGCCGCCCACGTTGATGTCGAACCCTTGGGCTTCCGGCCAATACTTCGGAGTCGGCCCCAAATGCCACTTTCCGAGGAACGCTGTGCGATAGCCGGCTTCCTTCAGGGCCTCGGCGATCGTCACCTCCTCCAGCGGCATGGCATCGTTGAACGGAGCCGGCAGGAAACGCTCGGCCCGCTTGCCCGAAAACCAGTTGGTCACATCAATGCGCGACGGATGCCGGCCGGTCATGATACTGTACCGGGTGGGACTGCACACCGGGCAAGCAGCGTACCCATTGGTGAAACGCATCCCTTCGCGGGCAATGCGATCGACGTTCGGCGTCTCGTAGAACGTGTTCGGGTTGTTCGCCCCGATGTCCATGTAGCCAAGGTCATCGACCAGGAAGAAAACAAAGTTCGGTTTCTCTGCGTCGGCCTCCGCCGCACAGAGCAGGAAAGCCGATGCGGTGACGAAAAAACAAAGCAAGCCGTTTTTCATTGCCGTCTCCTCCATCCCCTCGTTCCAAGGCTCTGCCTCAGAACTCACTCCGCCGAGCCTCCGGCCTCGATAACTCGTTCATTGCCCACGCCAATGGACGTGGCTAGATCGCACATGCGCGTTTTCAATATGGCCCGATCATCCTGCGGCGGCGAATCGTTCCTTCACCAATTGCCGCACTTCTTCCAGCCACTGTCGGCGCTGCTCCGGCGTGCTCAAGATGATCGACTCGAAATTGCGTCTCAAAAAATCCGTGACGCCGCAAAAGCCGAAAATGCACGTCTTCCACAGGTTCTCCAGCGGATCGCCGTACACGGCCAGCTCGACGTCGCGCGGCGTGTTGGACGTCGTCAGAACCAAGGCCTTCTTGCCTTTCAGGAGGCCGATAGGCCCTTCCGGCCCGAACTCATAGCAGTACCCTTGTCGGAGCACGCGGTCAACCCAGCCCTTCAAAATGGCCGGCGGCTGGCCCCACCAGTTCGGATGAACGACGACGTAACCGTCCGCCGCGACGACCTCATTCACGTGCTGCTGGACGGTCGAATCCAGTTTCGCCTCCTTGGGAAGCTCTTCGTGACGCAGAATGGGGTCGAAACCCTCTTCGTACAAATCATGGAAAACGACTTCGTGACCAAGATCTTTCAGCGTCTCGACGGCCGTGGCCGCGATGGCGTGACAAAAACTTCCCGGATGCTGATGTCCGATGATGACCAAGACCTTCATGAGCTGGTGACCTCTTCGTTGGAGTCTTTCGCTTTTCGGAACAAATGGATTTCCATGTTATTGAGCCGGATCGGATCAACGGGCTGCCACACCTCCGGCATCTGAAAATCGGCCCGCCGAGGCGTTCGCAAGATCAGAAGGGCCGACGAGGATGAGATCGTGTCGCGGGCCAGCCGCAACATCGGCCGATAGAGCCGCCCCCGCAGCTTCAATTCGCCAATCAAATCGAACGGGGGGTCAACGAAGACCACGTCGTACGGCAACATGGGCTCGACGCCTTTCGGACGCAGAGAACTGTGTAACACGTCCGTACACCAGCAGAGGCACTGCTCCTGCACGCCCAAACTGGCCACGTTTTTCCGGAGCAACTCGAAGGCACGCCGGTCCTTTTCCACGAAAACAACGCTGCGGGCCCCGCGGCTAAGTGCTTCCAAACCGATGGTGCCGGTGCCGGCGAAGATGTCAGCGACGCGAGCGTCGAGCACCTCATCTTCCAGCCGGGCAAAGAGCATCTCTTTCACGCGGTCGGGGATCGGGCGAGTGTCCAGGCCGGAGCGGCTGAGCAGTTTTCGACGCCGAAACTTGCCTGCAACGATCCTCATGGCTGTCCATCAATGCTGGCTTGCTCGTTGGCTGTCGTAATTCCGTGGTCGGAGGAGCACTTCGGAGTGTCAAAGGCGCCTTCTGTACGAACATGAGGCGGAACCGCCAGGACTCGGCTGCCGCCCGTACGCCGTTCGAACGCGATCCCGACAGGGGCTCCGGGCGGCCGCGTTAGTTTTCCGGCTGCGACTTTTGGGATTGCATCTCCTTCCACCGGCGGATGATGTCGGCCGCCTCTTCAGCGAGCGAGGCGAACTTCTTCGGCGGCTTCGGGATGACATTCGGCGGGGCGACCGTGCTTTGGCCGGCGGACGCGGAGGGTTCTTCCGGCCGCTCCGGGCCGCTCCCTTCTAGCAACCAGTCGACGATGGCGTCTTCGTCCACAGCATGGGGCTTGGCCGTCGACGCATGCGGTTCGACTTGTCCCCCGGGCTTTTCCCGGGCCAGCTCCAACAGAACCGGGCCAATGCGAAGCACGTCGCCGGGTTTCAAAGTTCGTTCCCCTTCGACTCGTTCGTCATTGACGAAGGTGCCCGTGTCGCTGCCCAGATCGCGAACGACCAAACCGTGGCCCCGATTGCTCAGCATGCAATGCTTTGAACTGACGGTTTCATGGTTCAACCGGACTTGGCATCCCTCGGACCGTCCGATCACGATTTGGTGGAATCGCTCCGGCAGCCGGAGCTTCCGCCCTTTATGCTTGCCCGATCGGACAATCAGTACCGACATGGTTCAGCCTCCTTCGCACCGCCATCTCCTTGTCTCGGAGCCCAAGCCCGCCCGCTCAGCTATGGCGAGGGACAACCAGCGGTTCTCCGCAATCGGGACATGTCATCGTCCGCCCCCGATGCACCGGGCTGACTTTGAATCGCTTGCCGCACTTGCATTGAAAGCGGATTCGCTGCTCCCTCGCCGGCTCTTCGTGATGTCGGTCCCACACACGATTGGCGATTTCCGACACCGTGGCCATCAGTTCTTCGGGATCGAACGGCTTCGTCAGATAACCATCCGCGCCGACTCGGCGAGCCAGGTCGCGGGCGTCGTCCATGTCGATGACCGAAAGAACTAGAATCGGCACGGTCTCGTCTCGATCTTTCAGCCGCTCGCACAGCTCGAAACCACTTTCACCGGGCAGAATCAAGTCCAAAATGACAAAGTCGGGCCGATGCATCGTAAAACTCGAATGAGCCTGCCCGCCGTCTTTGGCCGTCCGGACGTAGTAACCTCGTTCGGTCAGCAAGTCACGAAGAGCTTGTACGTCCTCGGGGTTGTCGTCCACGATCAAAACGCTTTCCGTGATGGCCTTAGGCCGATTGGTACCCCTGCCAGGTTCGGTCACCATCGCATGCTCCTCGCCCGAAACAGACTCACCCGCGCAAGCTCCCATCAAGGACGTGCCCATCGCGGTCCCGCTGGAAACGTCCAACCGTCGATCGCTCGGAGCGATCCGACCATCCGTCGCGCAGGCGGCTGGCCGCAGCTCTGTAAGAGCTCCTTTCAAGCGACCCTCGACGGCAATTCTACACAAAGCCGATGACAAGATCGACAAGATTTGTGGAATGGCCGATGCGAAACGCCCGCCCGTCACAGAGAAGGGCGAGAACCGAGGACAGGAAGGTTTTTGGGCGCGGGAGATCAGAGCGCCGCCACATTTGCACACACCTTTGTGGGTGATCGTGGAACACCGGAATTTTGCCAAACTCGGCAAAAACCGCACGGATGTCATTGACAATCCGGCCGTCGAAAAGTTTACTACGAACACGTCGGGCAGCGTCCTGCGGGGATGTTGCAGCGATCGGTCTCTCATTTATAAAGGAGTGTGCGATGGCGAAACCCGGCAAGGCAATGACCAAGACGGAGGTGTTTAAGGTTCTGGCCGAACGCACCGGCTTGAAACGGAAAGACGTCGAGAATGTCTTCAACGAGCTGAGCTCGCTGATCGCTGCCAACCTGGGCGCGGACGGTCCCGGCGCGTTTACGATCCCGGGCCTTGTAAAGATCACGGTGCAGCACAAAGAAGCGACTCCCGAACGAAAAGGGATTAATCCCTTCACGGGCGAGGAGACCATTTTCAAGGCGAAGCCGGCACGGAACGTCGTCAAACTCCGCGCGCTGAAAGCGTTGCGAGAAATGGTGTGAGCGGGCGGAAGCTAGCCGACAGCCCATCGGCAGGAGGCGATCTGTATCTTCCCGGGCCCGCGTAGATTGTGTCGATGATTGTATCGGTGCTCGTCCAATCCCGGCCGGGGCTGGTCAGACAGGCGGAAGCGGACTGAGCGGGTCGGCGGAGAGAAGTCTGCGTAACGTGTGTTACCGTAAGGGGTTCTACCAGGAGGAGTCAGTCGGGGTAAGCTGGGTAGTCTATACATCCGAATTCATTTTCTTTCGCGAAAAAGCCGGGGTGCATGTCAGCTTTTGTTTTTTTCTGGCCGTAAGCTGGCGGGTTTAGGGCGTCTTGTGAAGGGGCAGCCGGGGCGCGTTCGGAGGTG
>JAADHY010000064.1 GCA_013151585.1 Planctomycetota bacterium | reverse complement strand
AGCGGCCTCGGTTAGGAACCAATCCCATGTGCATCGGCATGCCCGGTGGTGCAGACGGTCCGTTTGTCTTGGACTTCAGCACCAGCGCTACGGCCGAAGGCAAAGTGCGTGTCAAGAAAATCGCTGGCGAGGCCGTCCCGCCCGGGTGGCTGCTCGACGCCGACGGTCGACCGACCACTGATCCCAATACCTTGTACGCGGACCCGCCGGGTACGATCCTGCCCATGGGAGGAGCCCAAGCTTACAAGGGTTTCGGCTTGGCTTTTATGATCGAGATGCTTTGCGGCGGGCTATCGGGCGGAGAAACCGCTCGGCCGAATCCTCCCAAGCCGGTCGGGAATTGCGTCTTCTTTGTCGTCATTGATCCCAGGCAATATGCAGGCACTGAGCACTTGGAGCGGGAAGTGCGACATTTGGAAAAGTACGTACGCGAAGTGCCAAGGATCGACGGTGTCCCGGAAATTCTACTGCCAGGCGACCCGGAACGACGCAACGTGGGGCAGCGGCGAGAAAAAGGCATCCCGATTGATGACGGAAATTGGTCCGCGCTGGTTGAACTGGCCGACGAATTGGGGGTACCGCCTCCGAGCGGTGTCTGACAATCCCCGATGGCCGCCAGCAGAATCTGCCCCCCTGCTGTCAACCGGAGAGCCTCTCCGTGTCATAGGAACGAGCCGAAAAAGTTTCGGGAGAAGGCCATGGCTACGCCCTCGCAAAACGGCCCCGATCCGCAGCAGCCCCGATCCGCTTCAGACGATCTTCGCATTTACATACCGCGCCCTCAGGGGTGGGAGATCCGCATTATGACCAGTGGAGAGCGGGAGTACTGTTATTTGAAGCACCCGGGTGAAGACCATTTCCATCTGATTGTGCCGGGCGAAGTTTACATGCAGCATGGAGAAGAAAAATACTGCTTGAATTGTGCGCGCCGTATCAACGTCGTCACAACCGACCGCCTCTTTTGGCAACGGCAGACCGAGGGCGGCTCTCCTTAGGGGCGCAAAGATTGTTTTCTGCAGAGCTTGTCCGGACCGCGACGGGAAGGAGCCGAAATGCAGGGGCCTGAACGCACTCTGAGCGAGCGGGCGGGAGCTCAACCGTGGACCGGCTAGTGCTGCATCGCAGCGAAAAGTTCGGGTCGGATTTTGATCGTGTGGTGCAGCCGTCCCGGTTGCGTCTCGCCGGCGAGACGCCCTCGCCACAACAAAGCATGATCTCCCTTCTTCCCGTTGACAGAGCCCCAGGCGAACGCGAAGCGGAAAACTCACCATAAGGCGGGACATTGTCAGGACTTAGGTACATGCCGCTTGTCCGGGTGCTGCTGCGACGATGACTCGCCTGGCGGCTGCCGAATCGGGACAGTTCCCGAATTCGACCGCGACAGCCACCATAACCCCCTGCTCTGTCGGTTCGCCTACCTCAATTCCTGTCTTTTCTGCGACACCTTTCGCCCAGGACCGGGGTTTGATTCTTTGTAGATCCTCGTGGGACGAGGACGTTTTGCAACGGAGGGATGGAGACACGCCCCAACCGTTTGCCTGACACAGCCGATGGTCTGCGGAGAAAACCAAACATGACCGGCGCGATTGCTACGACGATTTTTCTGGCGGCGAGCCTTGCTAGCTCGGGCCCGTCACGGACGCTTGTCCGGCCCTTTGAGGGGAGCACGGACCTAACGCCGAACAATCGAGTCGATGAGCTGGTTTTCAAGGGACTGCGGGAACGAGGCATTGAGCCGGCGAACGTCTGTTCGGACGCTGTGTTCATCCGCCGGGTTTTTCTGGACGTGCTCGGTACGCTGCCGACGGCTCAGGAAGCGCGCCAGTTCCTGCTGGACCGCCGTCCCGACAAGCGCAGGGAGCTGATCGACCAGCTTTTGGATCGGGAAGAGTTCGCCGACTATTGGGCGATGAAGTGGTGCGACGTGCTGCGGGTCAAGTCGGAGTTTCCGATCAACTTGTGGCCGAACGCCGTCCAGGCTTATCACCGGTGGATTCGAGAGAGCATCCGACGGAACAAACCGTACGACCAGTTCGCTCGCGAGCTCCTGACGTCCAGCGGCAGCAATTTCCGTCAACCGCCGGTGAATTTCTATCGAGCAGTGCAAAGCCGGAAAGCGGAGTCGCTGGCCCGAACGGTCGCACTGACCTTCATGGGCATGCGCGCCGATCATTGGCCCAAAGGGCGGCTGGAAGGAATGGCCGCGTTCTTCGCTCAGGTTGGCTACAAGACGACAGCCGAATGGAAAGAGGAGATCGTCTATTTTGACTCGCTGAAAACCGACAAACAAGGCCGGCCGCTGCTGCCTCGCAAAACGCTTTTCCCTGATGGGACAACGGTGCTCCTCACGCCGGACAGTGATCCGCGGTACGTGTTCGCTGATTGGCTGATCCGGGCGGACAATCCTTGGTTTGCCCGCAACGTTGTCAACCGGATTTGGTATTGGCTGTTTGGCCGCGGCCTTATTCACGAGCCGGACGATATTCGACCGGATAATCCGCCGTCGCATCCCGAGGTCCTGGCTTGGCTGGAACGGGAGCTGGTCAAAGCCGACTACGATCTAAAGCACATTTACCGGCTGATTCTGAACTCGAAGACCTACCAGCTTTCGTGCATCCCGCGGTCAGACGATCCGGATCGAGGAAAGTATTTCGCTTATTACCCGTTGCGGCGGCTGGATGCCGAAGTCCTCATCGACGCCCTCTGCCAAGTCACCGGGACGCACGAAGAGTACTCCAGTCGCACGCCGGAACCTTACACCTTCATTCCGGAAACAGAACGTTCGATCGCGCTAGCGGACGGGAGCATTACCAGTTCGTTTCTGGAAATGTTTGGGCGCCCGCCCCGTGATACGGGGCTGGCGTCCGAGCGCAACAATCGTATGAGTGCCGCACAGCGGCTGCACTTGTTGAACTCCAGCCATATTCAACGCAAGCTCTCGGAGAGCCCGAAGTTGAAGGCCATTTTGCGCTTCAATCGCAATCCTCGCGCTATCATCGTCACTGTCTACTTGACGATCCTGTCGCGTTTTCCGACCGCCGAAGAACTCCGGGCGCTGACGGATTACAGCGAAACGGCCCGCGTGCGGGGACAGGAGTTGATCACCGACGTGGCGTGGGCCTTGGTCAACACACCGGAGTTTCTCTATCGGCATTGATGATCCATGGCACGCCCTTGCCGGGCACGCCGTGAGAGATGGAGGCGAACGCAATGAACACATCGAACTGCCTTGTCGTCGAGAATCAGCCGGCCGTTCGGTCGCAGGCGAATGCCGCCGCTCTGTCGCGGCGCGCAATGCTTCGCTGCGGCTTGATGGGAGCGGCAGGCCTGTTGTTCGGCCGTCAGCCCAGCCAGGCGGCTCCGGTGGCCAACCGTCCGGCGAAGGCCAAGTCGGTGATTCAAATCTGGATGTGGGGTGGCCCCTGCCACTTGGACACATTCGATCCGAAGCCCAAAGCTGGCTATGACTACTGCGGACCACTCAGTAAGCCTATCGCCACGAGGGTTGAGGGTATTCGGATCGGCCAATTGTTACCGGAGCTGGCGAAACAGGCAGATAAGTATTCGATCATCCGAAGCATGACTCATGGAGTCAACGCCCATGAGACGGCGTCGTATCTGGTGCAGACAGGGCGGCAGTCGGACGGACGCGTGGTCTA
Organism: Planctomycetota bacterium; assembly: GCA_013151585.1. Classification (GTDB taxonomy): domain Bacteria; phylum Planctomycetota; class Planctomycetia; order Planctomycetales; family Planctomycetaceae; genus JAADHY01. Next base: position 6,651 of record JAADHY010000064.1, on the reverse strand, counting down.
TCCCTGTGTGGGGGCAGTGGTATCGCTCTTCAAAGGATACGATGCCGGCTACCGCGGTTTGATTCCACCGTACATTGTTTTGACCGAGCCGCAAGGACGATTCTCCGAAGCGGGGTTCTTAGGCACGCGGTACAGACCTTTTGCGACGGGCGGTGATCCCGCTCGAACGCCGTTTCTTGTTGAGGGCATCGTGGCCCAAGGGATTTCCGACCGCCGTCAGCGGGATCGGCGCGAGCTGCTCCGCAGTCTGAATACGCTGGGGCGTCTCTTGAAAGGCGATCCGGAACTGCAAGCTTTCGCCCGGTGTGAGGAGCAGGCCTACGACATGATCCTCGGCGAAGGCCGCAAAGTTTGGGACCTGACGGGAGAAAAGGCATCCCTTCGGGAGAAATACGGCCGCAATACCTTCGGACAGTCGTGCTTGATGGCGCGGCGGCTGGTCGAGCGGGGCGTGCCTTTCATCACGATCAACTACAAAGGCTGGGACACGCATAAGCAGCATTTCCCGATCATGCAAAGGAAACTGCCCGAGCTGGACAAAGGATTTGCGACGCTGCTGGAAGACCTTGATCAGCGCGGCCTGCTGGATAGCACGATTGTCTGGTGGAGCGGCGAGTTTGGCCGGCGTCCCAAAGTGCAATGGGAAGCTCCGTGGAACGGAGGCCGCGGGCACTGGGGCTATTGTTTCTCGGCGGTGGTCGCCGGCGGTGGCTTCCGAGGCGGACAGGTCGTGGGGGCTTCCGATGCGAAAGGCGAAGCGGTCAAAGACCGGCCCGTCTATCCTTGGGACCTGATCGGCAGCATGTACGAGCTGCTCGGGATCGACCCGGACGCCAAACTGCCCCATCCGGAAGGACTCGACGTGCGAGTCGTTCCGTCGGCCGACGCGGGCGTGCCGGTCGGGGGTCGGCTGACGGAAATCATGTAAATCGGTTGTGGCTGCCCCGAGACGAATCGTGTCCTCGTCGGAGTCTTGCGATGAAACGCACGTGGCAAAGAGTTTTCCTGTTCCTAATCCCAGCGGTCGCCGCCGCGTCGACTACCTCGGCGCAGCAGCCGGCCGGTCTGCGCGAGCCGCACATCGGGTATGTTTACCCGGCCGGTGGTCAGCGCGGGACGACGATCGAGGTGAAGGTTGGTGGTCAGTTTCTCAATGGCGTGACCGATGCGCTCATATCGGGTCAGGGTGTCATCGCCACTTTCGTGAAGTATTACCGGCCGCTGCGGCCCGGTGAGGCGACTCGGCTCCGTGAGAAGATGCAGCGGGTGCGCGAGCGAATGCGCGAGGAGTTACGGGCTCGACGTCGCCCATTCGATCCGGAAGTCGCGGCGCGATTGATTCTCAAGTACGCGAAAGACGAAGGCATCACCGAAGACCAACTGCGCGGACTGGTCGAAGCGCGTCAACAGCGATTGGACCCGAAGCGGCAATTGAATCCGCAGATTGCCGAAACCGTAACGCTCCGAATTCAAATCGCACCGGACGCGGAGCCTGGCCCGCGAGAATTGCGTCTTCGAGCGCGAACCGGCATCTCGAATCCGGTGCGGTTCGAAATCGGGGAGTTACCGGAATACCAGGAAGGAGTCGCGGACAGCCAGCGGCCTCGCGCGTGGCTCTTGGCATTACTCGGACGGCGCCAGGCCAAGCGACGGGGTGTCTCCCGTCGAAGAATGGACCGATTGGGGACAGAGGCGGACGATGTCGATCGACCGCCAACCCCGGTCGATTCACTGCCCGCCATCGTGAATGGCCAGATTCTGCCCGGTGAAATCGACCGATTTCGATTTATGGCGAAGAAGGGACAGCGATTGGTGGTCGCCGTCAAAGCACGTCGGCTGATCCCGTACCTCGCTGACGCCGTTCCGGGTTGGTTCCAAGCCACGGTCGCCCTGTACGACGCCACGGGCCAGGAAATTGCCTTTGCCGACGACTACCACTTTCAGCCGGATCCGGTGCTCGCTTACGAAGTGCCCGAGGATGGCCAATACGTTTTGGAAGTGCGCGACGCTTTGTATCGAGGCCGTGAGGATTTCGTCTATCGGATCACGGTTGGCGAAGTGCCGTGGATCACCGACATTTTCCCTCTGGGTTGCCAACAAGGACAGACGGCCACCGTGTACTTGAATGGATGGAACCTCCCGACCGATTCGCTCACGATCGACACCACTCAGAAGCCGCCTGGCTTGTTGCCGCTTTCCGTCGCCGGTGAGTTGTGCCGCTCGAACCGAGTGCCGTTTGCGGTCGGCACGTTGCCTGAAAGTACTGAGCGCGAGCCGAACGATGGTTATCCCACCCGCACCGTTTCGCCCACCGCGGATCGCAACGTTCCCCTGGCGGCCGTGGTACAAACGGTGAGCGTTACGGGGCCGCGAAGCGGCGCTCAGCCGGTCGAGTTACCGATCATCGTCAATGGCCGCATCGATCGGCCCGGCGACCGGGATGTGTTTCAATTCGAGGGACGAGCCGGTCAACGGGTGATCGCGGAAGTTTACGCTCGTCGACTCCACTCACCTGTCGACTCGGTCTTGAAGCTCATTGATGCCGAAGGTCATATGATCGCCAGCAACGACGACCACGAAGACAAAGGCGCCGGACTGACGACGCACCATGCTGATTCGCTGATCAACGCGGTGTTGCCCGCGGACGGCGTTTACTACGTTCTGGTCGGCGACACACAAAATCAGGGCGGTCCGGAATGCGCGTACCGCCTTCGAATCAGTTCCCCACAGCCCGACTTTGAGCTGCGCGTCGTGCCGTCGAACCTGAATGTACGGCCGGGACTGTCCGTCCCGATCACCGTCTACGCGCTTCGGCGGGACGGCTTCGAGGGCGAAATTACCTTGCAGCTCAAAGACGCTCCCCCAGGCTTCACGCTCAGTGGCGGCTGGATTCCCGCCGGTCAAGACCGCGTGCGGCTGACGCTGGCCGTGCCGGCCCGCGTGAATCAGGACTTGTTCCGTCTGAGTTTGGAGGGATGGGCGATGATCAACGGACGCGAAGTGCGACACCAGGCTGTTCCGGCCGAAGACATGATGCAAGCCTTCATTTATCGGCATCTGGTACCGGCCGAAGAGTGGTTAGTGGCCGTGAACGGACGCGGGCGGTTCGGTCCCCCCGCTCGGGTCCTGGGTGAAAAGCCGATTCGACTGCCGGCAGGCAGCACTGCGGCGGTTCGTATCTTTTTGCCCGGAGCCTCTCGAATGGCTCAAGCTCAAATGAAGCTCGAACTGCTCGATCCGCCCGACGGCGTCACGCTGAAAGACGTCCAATTCGGCCCCTTTGAGATTTCGTTACTGCTCAGCGCAGATGCAAAGAAGGTCGCAGCCGATCTGAAAGGAAACTTGCTGGTTGAGGCGTACATCGAACGCACGATCGGACCGGCCGGTACCGCCGCTCGCCGCAAACGCCGCATTCCTGTGGCGACGCTCCCGGCGATCCCGTTCCAAGTCGTGGCTCCCTGACGTAGTCCAAGCGCCCCCGCTTGTGCTGTGCTCAATGCGAGTACGACGCGCGGAAGATCCGATTCGGCAGTGCCAGGAGGACACGCCCTCGATTCGTTTCATTGCGAAGCCGAAGGCCTGCGCGCCGTTCAGGCCGCGGAATCGCCCGGGGGCTCACTGCGCCCGCCGTCAGCCACCCGTTGTCCGACACGCGTCACACGCCGATTTCGCCGGATGTCTTCCGCTCAAGCCGCTCATCAGAGCATAATAGCCCGCAGCAGTTTTCGGTTCGCGTGCCCTCGTCATCAGGAATTGGGCCGGGCCGCGTGTCAGGAGCCGGGACTGTACAAAGCCCGCGGGACGATTCCGGAGATGAACCGATGCGGTATGCTCGACAGCGCTGGGAGCGGTTGGGAACGGCGGTCGTTGTTTTGGTGGCCGCAACTGTTCTTTGGCAGCGACGGTCCGATGCCCAAAACAACCTGGTCACTGCGACGCGGAAACCGGCACCGGCCGTCACTTCCAACGACTTGCCGCTGACGTTGCCCCTCGACAGACGGCCCGAATGGCTGCGGCGTGACGGCATCATCATGGCCGGAAGCTGGGAACCGCTTCTGTTCCGCGTCCGGCGAGATGGCAGCCCAGGCTACACGCCGTCGGCGGAACAACGTGAGGCCTACCGGCGCGAGCACAGTCCGGAAATGGTGGAGCAGCTCAAACGGTTGGGCGTCAACTTCGTGATGATGCACTGCTACAAAGGAGCGGGGTTGCAGGCGGAGCGGGAAAGCATGCGGGACGCCGTCCGCTTTTCCAAGCTTTGCCATGACCAAGGGCTGCATGTGGGCGTTTACGTTTACAGCGGCGCGTTCATCTGGGAATTGTTCTTCAAGGAGATGCCGGAGGCCGAACAGTGGGTCGTGCGGGATGCCGAAGGCCGTCCTGTTCGCTACGGCCGGGCCACCTACCGGTACTATTGGAACCGCAACCATCCGGACGCTCAAGCCTTTTACCGGCGCATCGTGCGGTTCGCGGTGGAGGAGATCCAAACGGACCTGGTGCACTTCGACAATTACACGGTCGGACCCGGGTGGGATGCCAACTCGGTGCAGCGATTTCGTCGTTACCTCGGCCGTACGTTTTCGTCAGAGCAACTGCGCGAAATCGGCATTGACGACTTGACGTCGGCCCAGCCACCCGGCTCCGATGCCGCTCCTCTGCTCCGTTACGCCTGGGATGACTTTCGTTGTCGGTCGCTGGCCGAGTCGTACTACGCAATGAGCCGGTACGCCCGCAGTCTGAGGCCCGATGTGTTGATTGAATGCAATCCCGGTGGCGTTGGCCCGTGGATTCGTCCGCCGCGGGATCACGGCCGATTGCTTCAAGGCGGCGAGGCGTTTTGGGATGAAGGCCGCCAGCCCGGCTTTTCCAACGGGACCTTGCGCTCGCACATCCGAACGTACAAAGTCGCTCGGTCGATGAACAACATGGCCTTCTGCTACACGACAACGCCGCTGGCCATGGCCGAGTCGATGGCGTTCAATTTGGACTGCCTGGGAGCGATCTGCTGGTTCGAATACGGTCGGATCGTGAAGCGACCGGGTTCGCGCGAGCCGGTGGCCGATGAGCTGAGACCGTTCATCCGCTTCTTCCGACAGCGGCGCGAATTGCTCCGAGAAGCCCGCGTCGTCGCCGATGTGGCCGTCCTGCGGAGCTTTTCGTCTCAGGTGTTTGGCGGACCGCGTTTCGCGAGAATCACATCGCGCGTGGAAGAAGCGTTGATTCGGAACCGCGTGTGTTTTCAGATCATCCACGATCATCAACTGGCCGACCTTCGGCCGCCTACGGTGTTGGTCCTGGCCGGTTGTGTGGCGATGTCGGATCGGCAGGCGGAGCAGATCAAACGGTTTGTCCGGCAGGGCGGGCGGTTGTGTGTCTTCGGCCCGTTGGCCACGCACAACCAGTGGATGCAGCCTCGACAGCAGCCGGCCCTGGACGACCTGCCCAAGGAGCGGGTGGTTCATGTGGAGGCCGATGGCGATCCCATAGCAGCCCTTGAGCGAGCACGCGACGGCGGACTGTCGCTGCGCGTCGACGGACCGGACGGGCTGTGTGCCGAGCTGACGGAACAACCGGGCCGCCGGCTGGTGCATCTGGTGAATTACCGGACCGACCGACCGGCTGAGAACGTTGAGGTCTGCGTACGGACTGCCAGGGGCCGCGCTGTTCGGTCGATCGTCCTGGCCAGTCCCGAACACTCCGCCGACATCCGGATTTCGTTTGATCAGGACGGCGACCGAGTCTGTTTTGTCGTGCCACAAGTCAAGACGTACGAGATCGCTGTCGTGAATTGGCGTTAGGCGGGATTTGTCATGGGTGCATCCGGAATGCTCGAGGGACAGGAACAGCGAGTGGGCGGCACGCATGACTTGAGGCCGTCGAGCCGACTGACAGCGCCCGTTAGTTTGTCTTCACGCGATTGGCGAGCCGGAGCGAAAAAGGGAGGTCTGCCACAGGAGATTCGCGGCTGTGTCTCCCAATTTCAGTGGCCTCACTGGCTGCAGTCGTGAGCCGGTTCCACGCGTCGGGCCGGCGCCAATGAGGCTTACCCTTACAGGCAGTGCCGTCGCCATTATGGCTTTTCACGTCCAAAGAGGATCCTCCGGTCATGAGAATACGTCATTCGTGGGTGATCGTTTCTTTGACCTTGATAGCTATTGGCCCACTGTTCATGACCTCAGCACAATCAAGCAACTGCGGTGGCAATTCGGCGGCGTTGCATGTGTGCCGAGCGTTTCCGCTCTATCTGCTGGTACGCATGGACCGGCACAAGCCGGCACACGGCGTAAATCCGACTCCAAATCAGCTCACTGCAGATCTTATGTGGAAGCAGTTGGCGCGATTGTTCGATTCTATGAGCCAGTGCGCCGAGTATTCCGTCATGAGTCCCGACGAAGAATTTCCCGCGGGTCGCCATGTCGTGGTTATCATATGCGATACGGAATTCGACAACGTCCCACAGCCCTCGCTCTGGAACCTTTTCCGAAGAACTCCAGCACATGCCGTCGGTTATGCGGATGGAAGTTCCGGGTTGATCAGCCCGGCGCAGTACCAGGGTCTGAATCGAGGCGGTTTTATTTCCGTGAAGGAGTGGATCCGGTTGCGCCGCTTGTCTCATGCCGTTGGCGGTGGGGGCAGACGCGCGAATGCGCG
>JAADHY010000745.1:14935-15877 GCA_013151585.1 Planctomycetota bacterium | reverse complement strand
TACACATAACGCTCGCCCCAGAAGTTCTGAAAGACGCCACCGTCGAGCGCCTGTTCTGGCAGTTCCGGAACAGTCAAGTGGCGGATATCGACCCCTAAGTCCTTGAGAAGCCGCTCCCGATCGTCGTGCCCGACGTGCGCCAACAGTCGGTTCCATGTCGGCTCTTCGGCCCAAAAGTCACATGGCACGCGGTCGGTCGCCCGATGATCTAACGCAACGAGTACCCGTTCTCGGGGAGTCATGACCAGTCCGTCCCGTTTTCCACTGGCATCTCATCCATCGAAGGCCACTGCCTTGGTTCTCCGAACCAGCACGCGGCCGCGAGTCCGACACGGCGTTCCTCTCGGCTCTTGCAGCACCGTTTGCGCCCGGACCAAACGTACTTTGCAGAGCGGCCCACCTGCAACGGCGGCTAAAGCGCAGCCCGGCCGCCGGCCCTGCCCATCGCAACGGCGTTGCTCGAGTTGCGACTGTCGCGTCTGGGCCAAGCCGCGAAGCCGCCGCGAGTGCATCACCTAGCCACCATGAAACCGTCGATGTCGTAAGCGATCAAGGCAAGCCCTCAAATCACGCAAGGATTCCCGCGCATTCCCACGGCGACGCTTCGCTCCCTTTTTGTCTTGCTCGTCGTCCTGCTCCGGCGCGGCCACGCCGAGACAAGGGCGTTCCTGACTCACAAAAAAGGTCCTTCCGGAAGTATTGCGCGCTCACCGAGTACGGTTCCCTGCCTTCCACCTTCCCCCGTCTAGGCCCTCGGCAAAAGCTTCCATCACCGACAACTCACCAAACTAACCATCGTAATGCGGTCTCCCGGCGTCCGACCGCAACGAAACAGGCCATCCTGTTCTGCCCCTAGTGCTTTGTCAAAACGAAAAAGTGGGATCACGCGGGGTTGTGGTGCAGGCGTCTCGCCTGCAACCGGCGGCCGGGACGGCCGCACCA
>JAADHY010000745.1:0-14864 GCA_013151585.1 Planctomycetota bacterium | reverse complement strand
AGTCTCAGTTTGCCACGATCCCCTCGAGGGGCGCACCTCTTCTGGGAGTCCTCGTCCAACTCCACGACTCTGCATTCGTCTAACCTGCCTGAGACTCCTTGGACACCACGCGCGCCGCTAGGTGCCTTTCCTTCTCTGTGGAGCGTACACATACACGGCCTGCCGCGCGGATCGATTAATTGGACACCCGAGCTTTGTGACAGTCTAAAGACACGACACAACCGTCCGTCTCTTCAACCGTGACCAAACGGCCGTCGCCAGTGCCATGCAGACGGTTTAAAAAGCCGGCATGATCGTTGTCTTGTTGCCGCATTCGCATTGCAAAGCTCGAACATTTTGCTATTCGGTTGAGTTTGGCCCGCCGCGGACAGAATCATCCACATTCATCGCGACGTCAATGCGCTTGAGCGAACGTTTCCCTCCCTTTCGAGAGGCCGTCCGTCACAAACAAGGGTTCTAAATGATCGCCTTGAATAAGATCGGTCACCTTTCGAGGAAAAGCCAACTTCGAAACAAGCTGATCGAAGTACATCCCGGCTTGCCTTTTTCGGTGAGGCTTGACAATTGCAGGCGTGACTCTATACTTCTCCGCGATAAAGTTAATTCTTGGCGGCGATTCTTTAGGAAGGCATCCAATGGTGAAGAAAGGCAGAGGAAAGGCCCCGACGAAGGCTTGCCCGCAATGTGGCGCGGTCGTGCACAGCCGTAAGGTCCAGTGTGATTCGTGCGGCCACAGGTTTATTTCGGCAAGAGAACGAAAGGAAAAGGAAGTCGTTCGGAGGAAGAAGCCGGGACGCCGTGCTTCCCGAGCGGCAAGCGGTTCTACACTGAAAACGCAATTGCTCGAAGAACGCTCTCGACTGCAGCGGCGCCTGGCGGCAATTGAATTGCTGTTAGAAAGCGAGTGATTCCGTCCGCGTGAGGCTCTGCTGCGCGGGAAGGGCCATCGCTGAAAAGCGGGAGGGGCTTGGCCGCGTCGGCCGTTTTTGTATTGGGCGCCGACATTGCTCGGGGCGCCCACTGAATCGGACCCGCTGCCCACCTAACCGCCGGAGCATATCGGCGAGGTGTGCCTGCAGGAAGAGATCGGGCGATGGTGGATCAACGCGCTGAGGTGGCAATGCGGAGCTGGCTAAACTCGCGGACCCGGTTGGCGATGGCGGGCTCGACCGGCAATCGTTCCATGCTGCTGGCCCCGTAAAAGCCGACGATCCCTTCTGTGTGGTCGAAGATGTATTGGGCGTCGGCCGGGTCGGCAATCGGACGCACAGGACGAGGATGTCCGGGTTAATCCGTTTGGCCGCATCGTGGATTCCCTGGACGCGCCGTACCGCTTCCTCCAGGCTCATCGCCGATTGGGCTCCGACGGTGCCTTTTGCGGTCAGGCCCATATGAGCAATCAGAATATCGGCTCCGGCTTCCGCCATCGCTTGGGCCTGATCGGGATCGAAGGCGTAGGGTGTTGTCAGCAAACCCATTTCGTGCGCCTTTCGGATCATCTCAACCTCCAGCCCGAACCCCATGCCCGTCTCTTCCAGGCACTGGCGGAACGTCCCGTCGATCAGCCCCACGGTCGGAAAATTCTGGACGCCCACAAACCCGGCATCCTGCACCTCCCGCAGGAAACGAGACATCACGCGAAATGGGTCGGTCGCGCATACCCCGGCAAGCACAGGCGTCCGCTGGACCACCGGAATCACTTCACGGGCCATTTCCATGACGATGCCATTGGCATCGCCATACGGCATCAACCCGGCCAGCGAACCGCGTCCGGCCATACGAAAACGGCCTGAATTGTAGATGACAATCAAGTCGATCCCGCCAACCTCTTCCATCTTGCCGCTGATCCCCGTGCCCGCTCCGGCGCCCAGGATCGGTTTGCCGGACGCAATTTTCTTCCTCAGTCGCTCCAGGATTTGGTCACGTTGCATCGAGCTTCTCCAAAAACGACAAAGGTCCAATCACTCCTCGCCAGAGCCCCGGGATGCGGTTTCAAGGCCAAGGTCCCGCGACGGTCCAGCTTTTTTCAGGGCTTCCACGATCGGGGTCGGCGATAGAAAGACGCCGTCTAGTAGGATCGGTTCATCAGGCCGGTCCGCCGGAAAGATCGCGTAGAAGGGAATCGATCGGCCCTTGTTGCCGAGCAACTCGAGCATTTCGTCCACTTCCGGCGAGGGACGCGTCTTGTCTGCTTTCATCGGCACGATGCCGTAGGCTTCGATGATTTTGCGAGTTTCCTCTGTGTTCAAGGCGACCGCCTCGTTTGCTTTGCAGGTCAGTCACCAGTCCGCGGTGAAGTCGATAAACACGGTCTTGCCGTCGGCCAGAAGCCGCTCCAAGCGTCGCCGAGAAAAAGGTTGCCAGCGAATTTCCCCTTTCGAAACAGTTGGTGGAGTGCGTGTGATCATTTCTCTCGCGATGGCCTCTTCGTATCGTTTCGCCATGACGCCATACAACCAGCCATACGACACCCAGCCGACGAATGCGGCAAACACGCACGCTCCGACCCATGCCCTCAGTTTCTGCTCGGATGACGCGGTGGGCGATGTCCGACCCACCCACCAACAGGCCGCCCAAAGCCCGATGAGAAAGGCGACCGTCGGAACCACATACGGAATGTCCAGAAAACTCAACAGAAACACAACGGTACCGAGCAGCACAAACCCCATGATTTGTTTAAACGTTTCCATCCAAGGTCCCGGCTTGGGCAGGAACGCCAAAAGCCGGGGAAACAAACCGACGACCAGGTATGGACTGGCCATGCCCAGACCCACGGACGTAAAAGCCGCGTACGTGACGTGAGGAGGCTGCGAAACGGCCCACGTCAGCGCGGGGCCCAGCATCGGTCCACTGCACGGTGTGGCCAAAATCGTTGTCAAAATGCCTTTGAAAAAGGCACCCGTATAACCCTCTCGCTCAGCGAGCTGAACGGCCTTGCTGGAACCAGAGAGTCCCGGAATGGGAATCTCCCAAATGTCGAGGAAACTTAGGGCAAAAACAAACACCACCGCCGTCAAAATGATATTGAAGGTCGCGCTACTGAACTGCTCGCCCCAGCCAAGAGTCACGCGAGGAGAGACCGCCAAAGTTGCCAAGACCAGAAAAACGAAAATCAGCCCCGCCGAGAACCACAGGTTTAAAAGGAAGCTGCGTAGCCGACTTTGCCCCGACTGCTGGATAAATGCCATGATTTTTAATCCAATGACCGGAAGGACACATGGCATAAAGTTCAAAAGGAAACCTGCAAAAAATGCGGTGGCGAGGACCATGGCTAAGCGCTTTTGAGAAGTGGCCGGACTTTTCACCTTAATCTGCGACAAGTCAAAACGCGCCGAAGGACCAGACTCACTGGTATTTGTTGAGGCTGAGCGGCTTGGCGGCGGAGAGGTCTCACCTTCCCCTTTTTCAGAAGCGTTCTGCTTGACCACTCCCAAAGCGAACGACACCTGCCCGGTCTGGCACGTCCGAGGATCGCACACCTGATAAGCGACCTTGCCGGATACTCCGTAGCGGCCCGGCCCCGCTGTCGGCAAGACCTCGAACTGGCGCGTCCAGGTCACTTCTCCGTGATGAATCTGCTGGGCCTTCCCGTCAAACGTTTGCTTGATTTCGGGTTTCTTGCTGGGCGTGAAAGCCTGCTGGAGTGGCTTCAAACCGACGAGCTGATCGATGACGATGACTGTGGGGTTTCCGTAATTGGCCGGATCTTGCGTTTGAGCAAAAATGTGCCATCGGTCGTCCAGACGAGCGGTGATTTGGAGGGTCACGCGTTGTCCCGGCCCGGCATCGGGCGGCTCCAGCCGGAATCGCCACGTGACATGTTCCCGAATCTTCCGGCCGGCGACAGTTCGTGTCGGGGTGACTTGGTAATCGAAAACTGGAGTAGCCGTCGCAGTTGTCCGATCGCGCCCTGGTTCGCCCGCGGGAGCCGAGGGCCGGTTCAAGCCCTGGGGGAAGAGCGATTTCAAAGACGCGGTGGCAACGAAATCCTTCGCAAACTGTCGGCAGCTTCCCTCATCGCAGACTTGGAATTCAACGCGACCGGCCACAGCCAGGTCCTGATCGGCCTCCGCCGGTTTCACGCGATAGAGGCGGCTCCACGTGACCCGATCGTAGAATTTCTCCAGCGTGCGTTTCAAAAGCGGTTCGAAGACTGCTTTCGGGGGTCGATCTGGGCGAAAATCCTCGCCCATCGGCTCCAGTCCCGTCAGCTTGGAAATCTGAATCCGCGTGGAGCCGCCGAAATCGGGATTCATCGAGTAGGTGTATTCGCCGGGAGCGAGTTTCAGTGTCAGAGAAAAGCGGACAGTTCCGGGAGGGCCTTTCGGCACCGCCTCCAAGCGGGCCTCGACTTTCGGCTCGGTGGCCTGAGCTCCGGTCGCTTTCTGAAGACGCTGAAGGAACGATGGCTGCGCATATCCGGTCGTCCCCAGGACCACGAGCCACAGAATGCTGATCCCTGTAACTTTTGCAAGTCCTTTTTTCATCGCTATCCCTCGCGTTGCGTCTTTACCTTCACGCCACCGTCTTCAGCCTGGTGGCGTTGGTTCGCTCAGGTTTGTGGGCTGTTCCCGCGGCTGCGCTCCGCGGCCGATCTGCAGGATTTCAGGTCCACACCGGCCGATCTGGTTACACGGAAAACGTCACTTTCTGGTGTCCGACTCCTCTTACGGCAAATATCGGGCCGGCGCGGGGAGGAATCTGTGTGTTTCCGCACATTTGCAAGCTCAATCCGATCTCGACATGGTGGGCGGCCGACTCGTGCGGCGTCGGTGTGGTTTGGTTCCGAGATGGCCGAAGCTGGCTACGGTCCGGTGCGGCGGCTCGGGAACCAGTCCGCTCGTTGTCATCATCGCCTAGGGGAGGGACGTTTGCGTTTCAAGACGATGAAGTAGCCGTCGGTCGTGTCCGGCAAGAGCTCCCACTGGTCCGGGTGCTCGCGCAGTTCCCGGACCTGATCTGGCCGCTTGATGTCGCTGTAAGGATGCTGGGTATCGATCACGATATAATCGGTGTCGTCGGGCACGGTTAACCGGTAGCCGCTCACCTTGCGTCGGTAATGGCTGTAGTCGTACGACCGCTCGTGGTGCGTAAATCGCGGGTGGATGAAATCGGTCGAGGCGACGCGGGCGTTCTTGGGGATCAGTCGGAAGACGCGAGGAAACAGCTCGGCCCGCCGCCCGGGGACGTAGAGTTTTCGCCAGTGCCAAGTGGAATAGGGATCCCAGAAAGGGATACCAAGCGGGCTGAGCGTGAAGAAAAGTCCCGATGCCAGGGCACTCGTCCATGCAATGTGTGAAGCGAAACGGAACAACCGCTGTCTTCGGTCATCCGTTGTTAGCCAGCGTCGCAAGATTTCCGGCCAAACGCGAGCCCGGTGCAGGTTGCCCAAGCCTGCGGCCGCAGCCCAAAAGAGAATCGGAATCAGCGGCGCATGAAAATGATGGTACGGGACCAAGAATTGCCCTTGCTGACTCGGATCCGGAGATATCTCCAGCAGGCACAGCATCCCAAAGAAGGGTAAGGCCACCGCAAGGCGTCCGGGCGACAGCAATGGCAGCAATCCCAGTGGGACCAATAACATCAAGACGTAGAGCCAGGAACGCAAACTGAGCAGTTTTCGGATCACGGGGAGGGGATCGGTCAAGACATGACGGACGATCTCCTGTGGCGTGCCGCCCAGCTCGCCAAAGTAGTGAGCGTAGTGCGGCTCGGCCCCGCCTCGGAACCACGGTAGGACAGCCGCAACGACCAGAAACAGGTACGCCACGGAAAAAAACGTCAGCCCCCATCCGAGCCGCTTGGTCCTCTCGCCCGAATCCGCCGGCCGGGCCAGCGCCATCCAGACACCCAAAGGCGCCAGAATCAACGCGAAATCCTCCTTGGCCGAGAGGGTGATGGCCAGCCAAAGGAGCATGCGGCCGGCATGCCGACGTTCCAATTCGTCCAGGGCGAAAAGAAGAGCCGGGATGCCGAAGCTGATCGGCCGAAACGTTTTCAAGTCAATGGCAATGTCCAGAAACTGCATCGGGAAGTAGAGTAGATAGGCGCAGGCCAAGGCGGTCGCGGTTCCGCGCGATCCGCAATGCCGACGTGTGATCCAGAAAACGGGCACCGCACCGGCCGCCAGCGCCAGTGATTCGCACAACTCCAGCAACAAGTGGGATGGCCAAAGCACATACAGCGGCATCAAAAGCACGTGGACGAATTGGATGTGCTCGCCCAAAAAAAGCCCTTGATCCAGATAGCTCCGGAACCCTTTGCCGTGCAGCAAGTTCCACAAATGTTCCTCATACATGGCCGAATCGCCATGAGGAACTAGCAGGCCGCGGTAAAGCTGCCAATTCATCGTGACGTAGACGACCACGTAAATAGCCATAGCGCACCAGACGGCGATGGGAACTGTCCGATCGTCACGGGTTCGCGAACCGCTCCGGTCCGATTGCTGCGTTCCCGATGGCTCTGAGTGCGGGCATCTCCCCATCGTGAGCGTCATCCCCGTGGCCAGCCAGCCAGCCAGAGTCATGCCGAGGACCAAAGCCGGCGTCGCCTCGAGCAGCGCAGAAAGCCAATCCGCCTGGGCCAGAACGGCCGTCACGCGGACCAGTTCCCAGACGCCCGGCAGCAGCCACCAGAGCCAGCCGGCGTAAGCCCAGCGTGTCAGCGCGTCGCTCACGGGCGTCCCGCTCGCCCGGGCGACCCACCAGCCACCGGCACCCAGGGCGACGGCTGCCAAAACCAAGATGGGCAGAAACAGCGACGCAAAAGGGACTTCGGCGATCAGCGTTGCATTTCCCGGTTCGCCCACGGCCGTCACCGCAGCCCCCAAAGCAGCCACGGCATGCTGCCACAGACCGTTGCTGATAACGGTCACCGCCAGGGTCTGCGATCCGAGAATCGATTGCAGCGCAGCGCTGACCGACAGGACGCCCAGAAGAAAGATGGCGACGCCCCAAAACGATTGCGGTTGCGCTGCGTGTCGGGATGGCTCCGGCGTAGCCATAGCCGAGCTCGCTCTCTCTGTTCGACAAAAATTCGCGCTTCGTCCCCGCCTCCGCACCGTTACCATCTTAGCGGCGTGCCGTGTCGGTCAACAGCCTGTATAATCGAACGGGCCTCGCCGATCGGCGTCTCGGCGCCGATGGTGGGGGACGCGGGCGTTTGGCCAATGAACGTCTCCGTCTTGAAAACGAATCCCAGAACAGTGAATCACCCTTACGCACAGATTCCCGAGCTGGCCGATTTGGAATCGGGCCGTAACTTGGTGCGCGTGCCGATGCAACAGGATGTGCCGTTCACCGCGAGGGTTCGCGCGCTGGTAGATACGCCCGAGTTCCAACGGCTACGGCATATTTCACAGCTCGGGCTGGTCTCACGGGTATATCCCGGTGCGTCCCATTCGCGGTTCGAGCATGCGTTGGGTGTCTATCACAACGCGTTGCGCTATCTGCGGCAACTCGGCCGTGACCCTCGGTTTCGTCGCGCCGTTGACCCACACATGGCCGAGGTGCTGATCGCGGCGGCCTTGCTTCACGATTTGGGCCACTGGCCCTTTTGCCATCCGATCGAGGATATGGACCTGCCGGAACTGCCGCCTCACGAAGCCTTTGCCGCTCAATTCCTGAAAGAAGATCGTGAGCTGGCTCAAGTGCTGAAAGACCAATGGCGCATCGAACCGGCGGAAGTGTTGGATGTGCTCGTCGCTCGATCCGACAGGCCCGTCATGCGGATCGTTCGCTCGATCCTGTCCGGTCCGATCGACATTGACAAGATGGACTACTTGGAACGTGATAGCTTACACGCGGGCGTGCCTTATGGTCGGCACTTCGATAAGAACCGCCTGATCCACTCGCTACGGCTGAACGAGGCGGGGGACGGGCTCGCCATAAGCAGCAAGGGGAAGACGGCGGCCGAGCTCATGGTTTTCGCTCGATACGTGATGTTCAGCGAGGTCTATTGGCACCACGCGGTCCGATCGGCCACGACGATGTTTGCCCGGGCTTTTTACGAGCTGCGCGATCGGATTGATTTGCATCAGTTCTTCGAAAGCAGCGAGACGGAAGCCATCCGTTTGCTGCGTCGCTGTGCGACCGGGACGCCCGCCGAACCGCTGCTGGAAGGCATCTTCGGGACGAGGCGGGTCTTGTACAAAAGGGTCCGAGAATTCAGCTTCTATCAGGAGCCGGAGATGTATCAGGCGGTGGCCCGGCGGCCGTACGAGTTCTTGATTCAATGCGGTGAGCTGTTGGCCGAGCGGTTCTCGCGCGATCTGGGTGAGACGCTCACGCCGACCGACGTGCTGATCGATGCGCCGCCCCCCCATCGGGAAGTCGAGTTCCGGATCGAAGTGTACTTCGCCAAGGAGGATTCCTATCGGCCGCTCCACGCCGTCTCTCCGGTCATCGACGCGCTGGCCCGCACCCAGTTCGACGACTACGTGAAACGGGTCCGCGTGTTTGCGCATCCGCGCTGGTCGAGCCGTTTAGCGGAACTGCCGCGAGTGGTCGATCACTTGCGGGCAGTCGTTGAGGAGCTGAGCGGGGCTGCTGAGCCGCGCCGAGACTCGTCTGCGAGCTGAGGGCGTTCGTCGCAGAGCTCGTTGCATCGGACTCGGACGCGGCGTGCAAGCAGCAGGCCGGGCTTAAATGTCTCGAATCGTCCTCGGGGACCGTGATGAAGCTCACCGACAAAAAGGCCGCTGAAATCCCGACCCGGATCGGCTTGGTGATTGTGACGGCTGTGTTACTGGCATTGTCGTTGATCCGACCGCCATTTCCCGTCGAGCAGGCGTTGCAGCATGCACCAACGGTGGTCGCGTTGGGATTGCTTCTGGTGGCGGCCCAAAAGAATTGGCTGAAGACGCCGGCTTTTTGCTGCGTGATCGCTTTTCTCTGGCTGCACATCCTCGGCGCTCGCTACATCTACAGTTTCGTGCCGTACGATGATTGGCTCGACGGGTTGTTCGGTATCCGTTTGTCCGACTGGTTTCGGCTGGCGGCGGAATCACTATGATCGATGGGTCCACTTCTGGTTTGGGATTCTGGCCGTGGTGCCGCTTTACGAGATCGCGAGGGATCGAGGGGCGCTCGACCGGCGTTGGGCGTCGGGATTTGCTTTGTCCAGTGTCATGGCGATCAGCGGCTTGTACGAGATGTTCGAGTGGGGCCTGACGCTGGTGCTGTCGCCGGAACAAGCGGAAGCGTACAACGGTCAGCAGGGCGACTTTTGGGACGCCCAGAAGGACATGGCGCTGGCCTTGAGCGGAGCCCTGATTGCTGTTTGGGTTCTCCTTTTGCGATCCAAGAGGGACCGCGTGGCGGAGAGGCACTTTCCACCCGACGGCTGAGCACACCTATGACCGCGCGGCCGGCCATAGAACCGGTCTTGCCGGTATGTTTTGCCGATTCTTCGCCAACCGAACCCCCGACGGAACCCGGAAAGCGTTGTCAGCCGGTTTCCCCATCCCCGTCTGCTGACCGGGCCCAGTTCGCCGACCCTCCTTGCCGGCAAGACCGCTACCAATCGCGCCTTCGGAATGGCTTGATCCAGACAAACAGCATCTTCGGAACGTCGCTGCGGCTGCGCAGCGGCGCCAAGGCGCATTGGCTGTCGACTGTCGGCCGGACGTGACGATGCTATCAACTGCCCGCATTCGATGCGTGGCACGATTTCTGCCAAGGCGTACGGAAGCGCGCTGTGGAACGCCAAGGAGGGTTCTTACCGATGGATGCCCCCAGACAGCAATTGATCTCCTGTGAGAACTGCTCTGATCCGGCGAACTTTTCTGCAATATGTCGTGGCGTGGGCCGGCCGAGCGGGGTGGATTCCGACTCGTCTCGGCGTTGCCAGACCGCTTGGCCGGACCGCGTCTCGCCCGATGCCGCTTTCCTCCGTGATCATCGCCCTGCTTTTGAGCTTCGGGGCGTACGTTGGTGGAGACGGGACCAATGCGCTCGCCAACCCGCCGCGCCAGGCCGCCGACCAAATCGCCGCCTCGCCTCAGGAACGACAGACCGCAGTCACCGTCCCGGGGAATCAGCCGTGGACGGACGCCGGTCTCTTTGTGCGGGCCGGTGAGATTCTCGCGATCGAAGCCGAAGGTCGCGTTCGCGTGCAGCAGCGTCGGCTTTGGGAACCGCCGTCGGCCGAGTGGGTGGGACCGGAGGGGAGTTTCCTGGTGGCCGACGACGTCGCTCGCCAGCGGTTCCCGCTGCCGGCCGGAAAACATGGTCCGGCGCCGTGCTTTTGTCTGATCGGCCGGATCGGTGACGGTCCGCCTTTCGTTATCGGCAAGAGCCGAAGCTGGAAAGCCGAGCGAAGCGGTTGGCTGTGGCTCGGGATCAACGACTTCAACCCAAACGATAACGACGGGGCGTTCACGGTCCGAGTCAGCAAACCGGACGCCGTCCGCCCGATCGATTGGACGATCACGCGGTCGGTAGCTGCCGGAACCGGCCGTCCCGTTCCGGGAGCCGCGGTCGTCGTGTTCTATGTTGATGGGCTGAGGCCCGATGTCGTGTTGGAGATGGCGGCGTTGGGGCACCTACCGACCATCAAGCGGCTGTTCGTGGACGGCGGTGTTTGGCTGCGGAACGCGTTCACCGCCTTCCCGTCGGATACGATCACCTCGAACGGCACGATGTGGACTGGCTGCTTTTCCGATCGACACGGCCTGAAAGGTCAGGTTCGCTTCAGCCGCCGGCGTTTGGTTTCCGAGTCTTATCTGGACGCGCTCGGTCCCAGCCGCAGTGCTCGGCTGCTGTCGCCGCAAGGCATGGACCGCATGTTGTTCAACGCGCAGTATTATTCCCGGAAATATTTCGTGGGCGAGGAAAGCGCCCAAGCGTGGCAACGACGGGTGACCAGCGGCGTGCCGCCCTTATACGCTCATTTGCGCACGCACGGAGCAGACTGGGCTACCAGCACCCTGCCGCTCATGACAGAAGTCCCACCGCTGCTGTGGACGCGCAGCCTGATCCGCACGACGCCGCTCCTTCGCGTGCACGAGTCGTGGCAGCATATGGACGAAGCGAATGTTCGCTACGTGTTGCGTCATGTGCTGCCGCGGAAAACGCCGGTGACAGTGATCTGGTTGCCCGAGACGGATTCGGTCAGCCACAAGCGGTGCCGGGGCCAGTTTGGAACAGCTCGCCGGACCATCGCCCGGGCCGACCAGTTGATTCGTCAGGTGGTCGATGAGCTGGAGGCCCAAGGCCGACTGTCGAACACCTATCTGATGCTTGTCAGCGACCACGGACATCACGGCGGCCGCCACGGTCACCTCTCCCAGTACGACCTGACGAACGATTTCTTTTACCGGCCGCGAACGGTCGACGAAGAAGGACGCTGGA
Organism: Planctomycetota bacterium; assembly: GCA_013151585.1. Taxonomy (GTDB): domain Bacteria; phylum Planctomycetota; class Planctomycetia; order Planctomycetales; family Planctomycetaceae; genus JAADHY01. The sequence goes on along the minus strand of JAADHY010000745.1, from coordinate 3,513 downwards.
TCGGTGGCGGGTTGGGGTTGTCCGTGCGTCAGCACCGGCTCTGGAACCGCCACCCCGGAGACGGCCCCCGTCAATTCGTGTTCATTGATGGGGAATCCGACGGCGCCGCCCGCATCTTCCTGCCCAAAGGATGGTACGGTTCCGGCGATTGGAGCGGCCCGAACCGTCCAGGGGACTTGCTCCAATACCGAATCGCGTCCCACTTACCGCCTGTCAACCTGGTCCAGCGGCTGACGGACGCCGTCACGATCACGCCCGATGGGGAAGTCGTCCACCCCATCGACTTGGTCTTGCTGAAAGTCAAAGTCGCCGAGAACGCGATTCTCATTGCGACTCGGGACCGGGGCTTTGCAGTCATCGACCGCAAGAAAGACCCGGCTGGCCGGTGGGTCTACCGCTACACACCGGTGACCGACGTCCGTCCGACGTCCGATGGTGGCGTAGCCTGGGCCGTGGCGTCGACGCCCGCCACCGACCCGCTCGGTTTGCTCCAGCGAGTTTCCCCGACGAGTCTGCGTCGCTACTACAGCGAGCGCGTTTGGCTGGAAGCCACCGCCGACAGCCGTTACCCCGACGCCGTCGTGACGCTGACCCGCAACCTGCTGTGGCAGCCGAACCTGAAGGCTCGCGAGGTCGAGTACGCGCCGGACCTGATCGTCACTGCTCGCGCGGGCTGGTATTTCGGCACGGAACCTTCTCCCGGCACCATGCACGGGTACCCGTTTCCCGACTCCATGCGGGCGACTTGGTTTATCGCCGGGCCCGGCATCCCGCAGGGCGTTCGCATCGACCAGCCCTGTCGGCTGGTGGATCTGACACCCACGATCCTGGACATGGTCGGCGTGCCCGTCGATGGGAAGGACTTCGATGGCCATCCGTTGCGGAACATCTACAGCTCGGGCGACGACCGTCGCGTGGTCCGGGTCTCGCTGCGCCCGACCTACTGGCCCGAGTACGACCTGGACGCCTGGGATCGGCTCCGGTACCAGCCCCCGCCGCCTTCGCCATTGCGTCCCTGGACGATCAACCATCCGACCAGCCCGTGGGATTTGCACAACATCGTCTACAACGCCCTTTCCTTGACCGAGCTGAGTGTCTTCCGCGTGATCGATGATGTGCTGTTCCCCTATTTGCCGGCGGAGCGACGTCCCGTGTCGGATTTCGTCGACCGAACGGACCAGCACCTCCGGCGTAGAAGCCCGCCGTGGCTGGCGGATCTGCTGCTGGCGGCGGACGTCCCGGACACCACAGTCGGCGACTACAGCGTCACGTCTCTCGGGAACTTGAAGCGGATCGACGCCGCGGTGGATTGGCTTCAAGAACGAGGTCTGGCAATCGATCGCGAACTGGCGGCACTGACGGGACAGGATCGTCTGCCAGGCAGCCGGACGGTCCACGCCACCTTGGACCGAGGTCAGGCGGCATTCTGGGAACTCTACCGGTTCGCTCAACGAATGGGCGTCGAGATCGTCGATGAATGGCTCCTGCGCGGTATCGAAGATCAAACCGACCGTGCGGTGAATGCTTGGACGACCCTACCGGCGGAGATACCGGTCCCCGCAGACGCCGGCCCTCGTTGAAGACCGGGGGCCCGGGACGGACTGCTTGGCTGGGGCGACCGGTCTGATTTGGGTCAGCGCTGGCCCTCGCCCGCGCGAGTGAAAAGTGCCTTGCCTCGGTCGGAGATCAACGCGAGCGGCGCCCGAAAATCTTGCCTAATCGGAAAAATCAGACGTATTTCTTGTGAAGCTTCGTCCGCAAACAGACGATTCCTCAAGATAGACCTCGCACGAAACCTCATTTCGGCCCACCTCCTGCGGAGCCCCATTCGGCGCCTCCGCCTTTCCTTCTGGACGGCTCGACCGCCCCGATGGCGTCTGGTTGACGTCGCTCCCGAGCGAACGGAGCGGCTGGCGGACGAGTCGGAACATCTGTCGCCAGGAACCCGTCTTGGATTCAGTCTCGTATTGACGAGATTCCGTGTGTGTGCAAAATTACGGCCCCTCAACCATCCGTTCCCGACACCAGCTCGGACTGAGGCCGCGGGACGTGAGGTTCGGCCCAGAACGCTGGTGGGCGAATCGCCGTAGCAAAGGAGTGCTAGAACCGTGAAAAAGCTGATCGTATTGCTGACCGTCGTCGGTGCTCTGGGAATCATCTCGATCGCTTCCGCTCAAAACGCCCAGCCCGCGCAGTCCATTCCGCACAAAGTCGGACTGATCGACATGGCTCGGGTCTTTCGCGAGTACACCAAGTTCTCCGTCCTTCGCGATGATCTGCGCGCGGAACTCCGCAAGAGCGACGAGAAGGCCAAATCGATGGCGTTGCAGATCAACAAAGTTCGTGAAGAAATGAAGCAGTTCAAGCAAGGAAGCCCGGAGTACATTAAACGGGAAAACGAGCTGACCCGGCTTACCACCGAATTCGAAACCTTCCGCAAGCAAATGCAGCGCGAGTTTTTGCGCAAGGAAGCGGACATCTACAAGACCATCTACTTGGAAGTGGTCGACGTCGTTCAGAAATACGCCGAGTATTACAACTACACGTTGGTTCTTCGGTTCAACGGCGAGAAACTCGATACGGATGATCCCGAGAAACTGATCCGGGGGATGAATCGACAGGTTATCTATTACCGAGCGGAAGATGACATCACTCCGTCGGTCATCGAGTACTTGAACCGGCGGTATGAGCAAGCCAAAGCGGGCTCCAACGCAACGACCAAGTGACCTGTTTACCTCGCAAGACGACTTGGAAGTCGGCCGAGCCTGGCGGTTTTCGCCGGGCTCGGTCAGTCCGTACGCAGAGCTTCGTCCGCGGTCTCCGATCGGCCGAAAGCGACCGAAAAGCCGGAGACCCGGCGGAAGCCGAACGGAAGTGGAGGGAGCCGAGGCGCTGATCGCGCCGGAGACAGTACTGGAGATATGATGCACCACCGGCCCCAACAAACGTTGCAGCGCCCTGCGACGCTTTCCGGGATTGGATTTCTGACCGGAGCCGATGTTCGCATTCGCTTCTTACCGGCCAAAGAAAACTCTGGAATCGCCTTTCAGCGTCTCGATCTGCCCGACTCGCCGCCCGTCGCCGCTCGCTTGGAGAACGTGATCTCCGGACAACGACGCACCGTCATCGCCTCACGTGGCGTGACGGTGATGATGATCGAGCACGTGATGGCGGCGCTGGCCGGATTGCAAATCGATAACTGCTGTTTGGTCCAGGTAGACGCTGCCGAGCCGCCCGGTTTCGACGGTTCGGCCCAGCCGATCGTCGAGGCGTTGCTGCAAGCGGGTATCACCTGCCAGACGGCGCCGCGGAAGCTTTTGCGTATTTCCGAGCCGGCCCGTGTAGACGGGCTCAACGGACAGGCATCAATCGTCGCTCGGCCCGGTCCCCAGCCGGCGTCTTTGGTGCCAACGTCCCCGACCTTCCAGATCACTTACGCACTGGACTACGGACCGGACTCACTCGTTCCCCCTCAAAAAGCCACGTTCGTCATTACTCCCGAAACGTTTCAGC
>JAADHY010000583.1 GCA_013151585.1 Planctomycetota bacterium | reverse complement strand
AAGGATCGCTCCAAACGCTCCCATCCACGTCTTGGCCGGACTGAGACGCGGCGCGAGTTTTTTGCGCCCGAACAGTCTCCCGAGCGTGTAAGCCCCGGTGTCGCCCATCTTGACCGCGATCACCAGCGAGCCAAGCGCCAGGTAGCCGGCCGAGGCTCCGGCGATCCATCGCAATTGCGCTGTCACCGCGATCAGCAGTCCGACATAGGTGATGGCGAATATCTCTGCAGCCAGTCGCCGCACGTCCTCACCATCGGCGCGGAAAGTCAAGACAGCCTTGACCAGCAGCATCAGAAGTAGAGCCACGAAAGCGCCGAGTAGAACGTCTGGCGCGGACAGCGTGGATCCGCTCAGCCCCCACTGCGGATAGCGCCAGCCGGCGGCGACCAGAAACATCGCGCCGCCCATCGTCCAGCCGAGCGAAGCTCTTAAACCGCACTTGTCGAGCAGCCGGACCAGCTCCCACGCACTGCGACCGGCAACAAACAGGCATAGACCCAGCAAGTAGGGCGCGGACCGGCCGGCTCGATGATCCAGCCAAAAGACAGCGATCAACAGAGGGATGAGGATTGAGGAGACGATCAGGCGACTTCGGAGCATCGTGCGGTCTCGCGTGCGAAAACGGCTTCCTGCGGATTAGAGCTTTGTCACAGCAAAAGCGAGGAATTGGACGAATGAGCCGACGGCGCTAGCCGCGGGTGAGGCCGCCCGACCCGACGCTGGCGCGTACGGCTCACCGCCCCACAATTACGCTGTGACAAAGCACCAGCCGAAAGCTGAACGTCAAGGGGCTCGAGTCTACAGCGCCGACGGATCCTGTTCCAGCCCCCCAAACCGCCGCACGCGGGATGCATAATCGCGGAAAGCTTCCAGCAAATCCTCGCGCCGGAACTCCGGCCAGCAGCGCTGCGTCACCCAGATCTCTGCATAGCTGATCTGCCAAAGCAAGAAGTTGCTGACGCGCATTTCGCCAGCCGTTCGGATCACCAAATCTGGATCGGGCATGCCGCGCGTGTAAAGGTGGTCTGAGATGAGCCTCTCGTCCACGTCTTGCGGCGTGAGTTCGCCGGTCGCGACCTTCGTACAAATCGCTCGAACAGCATCGACCAGCTCGCAACGAGCCCCGTAATTCACTGCGAGGCAAAGATGCATGCCCGTGTTGTTCTGACAGAGCTCGGTGGTCTTGTCGATCTCGCGCAGGATTCCTTCGCTCAAGCCTTCCCGGCGTCCGATGATCGACAGCCGCAAGTTCTGACGCATCATCTCGCCGCGCTCTTCGATCAAATATTGCTCCAGCAAATGCATCAGCGTCTCGAGCTCATCTTTGGGACGCTTCCAATTCTCGCTGCTGAAGCAGTAAAGCGTCAGATGTTGGATGCCCGTCTGAGCACACGTCTCTATAACCATGCGCACGGTTTGGACGCCGCGTCGGTGTCCTTCGATGCGGGGCAAACCGCGTGCTCTCGCCCAGCGGCCGTTGCCATCCATGATCATCGCCACATGCCGCGGCAATCGTTCCGGCGGAACGTCGCTGATTGTCCGGGCGTCTTGGCTCCCGTCCTTCTCAAATTGTTCGTCGGCGAGCGAGGGCACGATCCCCTCTCCCTCGTCCAGCACGGGTGGCGCAGCACCTAAAGCTGCTTGGTCCCTTCCATCAACTCAGCGATCCGGAGTCGATCCCTCGACTCAGCGCGCCGTCGCAAACGGCCCGCGGCACAGAGAGCCACGCACATGGGCGCTGGTATGGCCGAGTCGGCCTGCCCTGTGCGGGCAAGTGAACCTCCCCTGCGGCCTCTGCTTGCCTCCTCCTTCCCCCTCCTTCGCCGCGCCGGACCGGCCGGTCAAGACGGCGCTCCGACGCCCTGCGCAAATCCAACAAGCCTACCGCAACTGCAATTCCTGGTAACTCTCCTCGGCCGGCTCCAGGTAGAGCGTGTGTTCCCAATAAGGGGGGTCGTTGTTGGGAGACGTGATCCCCAGCCGGACATGGTCGTCCGACACTTCCAACACCGTCACAACAATGTCTTCACCGATGACAACAGATTCATTCACGTGCCGGGAAATGACAATCATCTTCGCTGCCTCGCGAATAAAAATCACATGCGGATCCGCGGTTCCAGACACCGCCGATCCGCAACGATATGAAAGGGTCCCTCTGCCCGACAGGACGCCGTCATTTTGACAATCCCACGTCGGAAGAGCAAGGTGCGGTCCGCGAAAAAATAACGCTGCGTCGAAAACAACAGATGTCCCTTGAAATTTGCAATGTGATTTGTTCCGTCCGTCGTGAAAACGTATCCAGACTCAATGATGCCACGTCTCTCGGCGCCGTCAACAAACGCCGCTAGGCGCCTTGGGCTTGCTTGTCGCCGCCGCTGGCGAAGTCGCAATCGCTCTTCTTCAGACACCGAAGGTCACGATCCGTCGCGTTCATGGGACGAATGCGAGGCGATCTGCGGTGATTCCGTGACATCTCAGGATCGGCTAGAGAGACATGCTAGAGACGTACGAGCCGGCGCGTTGCCGAGGACTCCGTCATTCGCCGCTCCGCCTTACTCACACGTTGCGCACGTGTGCCAAAACCACAAAGACCGGCACACACGTAACGAGAGCAACGACAAAGCGTGCTGTGCCGGGATTCCGAAGCCTAGACCTTCATCCGAAAGACTTGCTCGGCTAGGCGAATCGACCAACCCATCGCCGTAGCGACTTGGTCGGGAGGGCTCGTCGTTTTTTCGGCTCAGCGATCCATTGTCCGATCGTGCAAAATGTGCCATCCTCATGGTCACGTCACTTCGTTGTGAATCCTTTTCCCGAGTTGAGCCGGAGAACCATTGATGAAGCTTGTGATCTTTCCACCTATCGAAACCGATCGCTTGCAGAAGGTCAGAGAAGCGGCCGGCGAGATGATGGTTGTAAACGCACAGGATCAAACCGAGGCGCTGCGGGAGATTGTCGATGCCGATGCCTTCTATGGCCGAATCACTCCGGAACTGTTGGCCGCGGCGCGGCAACTTCGCTGGGTCCAAGCACCGACCGCCAGCCTGGAACATTACCTGTTCGACGAGTTAATCCATCATCCGTGTTTGCTCAGCAACATGCGCGGGCTCTACTCGGACGTGATCGCTGATCACGTCATGGGGATGGTTCTTTGCTTTGCCCGAAACCTACACCTTTACGTGCGCCAACAGATGCAGGCCGTTTGGGCACCGATCGGAGGAGACGACGACCGGGTCGCCGTCTCGTTTCAAGTCGGTCAGTCGCACGTGACCGAGACGGACCGACGGCATTTGCATCTGGCCGACTGCACGATGGGCGTCGTCGGAGCTGGGCACATCGGATCGGAAGTTTGTCGGCGTGCGGCGGCTTTCGGCATGTCGGTGCTGGCGGTCGATCCGGTGTGCCGGGAAGTCCCGGGCGTAGTCCGCGAGGTCTGGACGACGCGGCACTTGCCGGAGCTGCTTGAGCGGAGCGACTTTGTCGTGATCACGGCACCGCACACGCCCGAGACGGAGAAGATGTTCCGGCGCGAGCAGTTCCAGCAGATGAAGAACTCCGCGTATTTGATCAACGTCGGCCGAGGGGTGATCGTTGACCTGGCGGACTTAACCGTGGCGCTCCAAGAGGGCGAGATTGCCGGGGCCGGCTTGGATGTTCTCGAAACGGAACCGCTCCCGCCTGACCATCCTCTCTGGCGGATGGACAACGTGATCATCACGCCGCATGTGGCTTCCGCCTCGCCCCGCATCGCCGAGCGGCACCTGCGGGCATTGTGCCGGAATATCCGCCGGTTCGCGTCGGGCGAAGAGCCGCTGAACCTTGTCGATAAGAGCCGCTGGTTTTGAAGACCCGTCGGCTCGGGAGGCCCGGCGTGCAGCGCCTGCATCAATGCCTGTTGATCGCCACCTTCCTGCCGCTTTGCTGGCTGGGAATGCAGGTCGTGCATGAGGTGGGGCACGTGGTCGCGGCCTGGGCGACCGGCGGGACGGTCCGGCGGGTCGTTTTGCATCCGCTGACCATCTCGCGTACCGACGTGCATCCCAATCCGCACCCGATCATCGAACGGGCGGCCGGTGCCGTCATCGGGGCGCTGCTCCCTACGCTGGCATGGACGCTGCATCACTGGCTGCGGTGGCCGGGCGCGTATCTGACGCGTTTCTTTGCGGGTTTCTGTTTGGTGGCGAACGGGGCGTACCTCTTGGCCGGTTCGGTCACGCGAATCGGCGACCCGGGCGACTTGCTGCGTTTGGGCATGCCGGCCTGGCCCATGTGGCTGTTCGGAGCGATCACGGTTCCGACCGGGCTGCGACTCTGGCATCGCCTTGGCCCCCACTTCGGCCTCGGGCCGGCCGCCGGCCGGGTGTCGCGTAAAGCCGCCTACGCCTCGGCCGCGCTCTTGATCGCCGTCGTCGCCGCAGAGCTGGTTGCGAGCTAATGGGTGCCATTGAAGCGTTGGCGAACCGCAGGCGTGAGCCTCTGGGTACGGAGCGTTTTATCGAGGCGAGCCCTGGGGGTGACCTCGGAAGCACACCGCTTACGTCAACCCTAACCAGTCGTGGAAGAGGAACTCCAGGCGGATGGCCAAAAGGGCGATGCGGCCCATGACCGTGTAGCCGAAGGCCGCACCGAAAGTGATCATCAGCACCCAGATGCCAACCTTCGACACCTTGCCGATGACTCCTTTGTGCTCGATCGAGAAGAAGAAGTAAACCAGGCTGGCCAGGATGCTACCGACGATCAGCACGTGTCGGAGCGAGGTCCAGAAATCGAAGGCGCCATTTTCGGCGAAGACAATCAACGGCAAGATGCTGTTGCGAATCTGGCTCAAGAAGTCGGCCTGAATGAAGCTGACCATGCGCAGGCCCGCGAACGCTCCGATCGTGAACGCCAGCGGCCAACGGGAAATCCAGGCGCCCTTCGGAGCCAACCGCCAGAGCAACATCACGCCCAGACCAAGCGGAACCAGGTACAGATACCAAAGCGGCTCGCGCACGCTCGACAGCCCCGGCATGGCCCACGACTGAATCCAGGCGGGCCACAGCTTGCCCAGCAGGTTCGGGATCAGCGTCGTCCAGAAAGCGACGACCATCCAGTAGGCCGCCGAGACGCCGACCACGACCGCTTCGGCGAACTTGTAGAACGGGTTGTCGCGATAGAGGAACGAGAGGATGCACAGTGTGAACAGCGCGGCCACCCACGTGCCGACCGTGCGCGACAGGCTGAACGCAGCCGTCCCTGCCACGACGTTCTCCGGCGAGGCCGTGCGCCAGCCGATATCCGTCTGATCGACGTAGACGTGCCCCACACCGTTCGTCGCCGAACGATAAGCCAGGAATAGTCCGGCCGCGACCAGCACGACAGTCCAAATCAGCGTCTCGCGTTTCATCCGTGTGTCCTCTCGCAACGCCGGTTTCGCCCAAGCGAACGGCCGCGCTAGCCGTCGGTGCCACTCCGCCAACGGGACCGACCGCAGGCTAGCGCTTTGCGCTTATGGACGGCGGGATCGCTCCATGAAAAACACCACGTTGCCCAAGACGATCAGTCCGATCATCAACAGGTGGGCCACCAACTGCGGCCCCATGCGACGTTTGGCTTCCTGGTACTTGGCCGCCGGCTGACGGCCCTTTTTTCGGTCGTATTTCTGCACGACCAGTTCTTCGTACTCGGCCGCCCCCTTGATCGCTCCCAGCAGCCCCGGAAGCTGCTGCGGAATGTACGGGTAGAGCAAGGGGGCTTGCACTCCGGTGCAGCCGGCCACGATGCGAATCTTGTCCGGATAGGGCGTGGCCGCGTACTGCACCCACTCCTTTGTGCCGGGATAGCCGGCACTGACGTTGATCACCAAATCCATGCTTTGAATATTTTCGATGCCGCGACACATGGGAATCTGATCGATGTTCGTGCCGCGGTCGTCGGTCGTGTAGAGCTGCTTCCAGTCGGTGACGATGACTTTGATGACGCCCTCGTTGCCCGGTTTGAAGCCCAGGTTGACGTAGTCTTCGCCGTAAACGAGTTCCGGGAAGTCCGAAAGGATGACCTTGTGAATCACATCGTCGATCATCTGCGGTCCGACGGGCCACAGAGCGATGAAATACATCTTGAGCTTCTTCTCGCAGCAGTGCCGGACCACCATGGTCGCCATCGGTCCGAGCTCGCCTTCGCTGGCCGGGTCAAAATCAAAGGCCAAGAGCACGCGCGAACCGGCCGGCAGCTTTTCGATCTCGTCGAACACGGCTCGCGCCAGGCCGGTCGGCCGTTCCGGGAACTGAGCCCGAAACAGGATGGGCACCGCCACGGCCAAGAGCATCATCAGGAAGACCCAGCGGCGGTCCAGGTTTTTCAGGAACTCGTACATAGCCGATTCTTCTCCCACAGCCGACGACTGTCCGTCGTTGCCTTCACGGGATCATTCTCCTCCGGAACCCAAGTACGACCGGTCGACGCCGAGCAATACCTTCAGCGATGTGGAGGCGATGCCCAGGGCAATGCCGATCATGATCGCCCGGTTCCCGGCCGTGTTGAAAACCTGCATGATGTAGACGGTCAGGTTGTCGATCTTCAGGCCGGCCAGCGAATCGGGCAGCCAGTCGGTCAAAAGCACGCCGGCAAAGGTTCGTCCCAGCAGAATGATAAAAGCCGTGCCCAACAGCAGGATGGCTTCCACGTTTTTGGCCCGGAACGCGCGAAAGGCGGCCGACGCCACGTAAAAGGCGAGCATGGCGAACATGGTGGCCGTGAGCGGCTTGAAGGCGTACTCGTACAGCCACCAGAACGGACTCCCCTGAGCCCGGTACTCGCCGGACCACGGGTACTTGACTTGATGAGCCGCGTGAAACAGCTCGAGCACCTTCGCTCGCCACGCCACCTCCTGCCGGTACGGCGCGAACAGAGAATCGCATTGCTCTTTCGTGAGCCCGCCGTGTTCGAGCAGGGCCAGTCCGAGCAACTTATTTCGCTCGCCGACAGATTCCGGCAGCGGCTGGCTGAGCAGTCGGTCCAGAATCTTGGCTTGCTCGTCGTTGAGCGGCCGGCCGAGCGATTCCAGCTTCTTGCGAAAGGTGGTCCGCTGTTTGGCGCTGAGAGGCTCGGCGTCCGGAAACTGTTTCTTCAGCGCGTCGCGCTGGTCGGCCGAGAGAGGACCTTGCAGAACCAGTTCCTTGGTCTGCGCGTCGTATCTCAGCCGATCACGCAAGCTCTCCGGGACGGCGAAACTTTCCGGCAGCCACGAGACACGCACGCGAGTCACCTTGCGGCTTTGCTCGTATAGTTGCTCGACCGCTTGCCGCCAGACAGGCTCATCGCTGAGCGCCAGCAGGGCCTGTCGGTCGGAGTCGGTCATGGCGCCTTTGAAACTGAGGGCCCGATGGTCGGTGTAGTAGGCGACTTTTCCACGCAGCGGTTCCGGCGGCTGAGCGGCCTCGTAGAGCGCTTCGACTGTCTTGCGCCAAGCTCGCCGATCTTTGTACTCCTCCAGGTCGTGCTTCTGGTTGGACAGCATCCAACCGCGGAACTCGATCTGGCCGTCGCGCTGAACGATCTGCCGCCTGACGGACGGCGGCAGTGGCTCGCCGTTTTCTTTCTCAGGAATCTGTCCGGGCACGCGAGCGACGAGCGATTCGGGCAGAGCTTCCAGCGGCAGCGTGGCGAACGTCTCGCCGTAAAACTCCTGCTTCGGGGCCGGCGGTGAGCCGAACTTGCCCAACCCGACGACCAAGGTCGCGACAAACGCCAAAATCGTCACGCCCGAATACCCCCAGCCCGCCTGCCGATCACTGATCTTCTTCAGATGCACTTTCAGCAGATTACCGCCGCCCAGGATGAACGCGATGCCAGCCAAAATGTCGAACCACACCGCAGCCAGCTCGCCCAAAAACTCCGCCGCCGGCGTGAAGAACGACACGACGAAAATGAACCCGACGATGGCCGTGATCAACAAAGGCACGGTGCGCTTCATGAAATTCGTTCCTTCACATCAACACCGTATGCGTCAGATAGTCTGCCAGCGTCTGAAACCAAGCGGCGGCCTCGCCGGAAATTTTGGGCGAGGCCAGTGTGGTCAGCAGGCAACCGAGCAGCAGGAGCGCTCCAACGATGAGCTTGCCCACGTCCTGGCCCTTTAAACTGCCCAACTGGTCGGCATCGCCGGACAGATAGGCCGACGCGGCAAAAAACTCTTCGCCGATCAGCGTGTAGTCGCAGGCGGCAACGAAGAACGGAAGCTGGGCGGGCATGGCAGTCCCGGCCACCTGGATGGCTCCGATCGCGTTGCCCGTCTCGGCCAGGATCAGCGATTCGGCGAAGAACGCTCCCATGTAAAAGCACGCGGCCGGTTTGTCGCGCACCATCATGCCCGACAGGTAAGCCACGTAGCCGAATTGCTCGTCGGTGACATAGTAAATGGAGTCCTCGTTGTAGGCGTCCGGCCGACCGGCCGACAGGTACGCCGCCTGAACGGTTTCGCGAGCGGCGGTCATGACCAGTGACCGACATGTGGGCACTTCCACCCGAGCATCGTATTCGGCGGCGGTCTGAGCGACCCGTGCCAGAATCGTGATCCCGGCGATGGTTTGGATGTCGTTCATGTCCTGGATGCCGGGGATGAACAGGATGGGCCGTCCCATTTCGGTCGCTCGGCCAACGGCTTCGTCCACGGCCTCCAGCCCGGCGATCTTGCGGATCTTCAAAGGGCGTCCGCTGCGGGCGATAGCGATGAAGATCACAACGGCCGCCGAAATCACCAGCGTGATGATCCCCATCCAGACGCGGTTGCCGGAGATGAGTTGAGCCCGGGCGCGAGCCGGCTCGGTGGTTTGCACGGGCGATGACTTTTGGCCGCGCGGCCCGACCGCCACGACGCGAAAATAGAACGGTTCCAATCGGTCCGTTTCCGGGATGGAGACGGCAAGTGTGATTTCGCCGCGATCCCGGGCCGTCTCGTCCGCCGCGACTCGGCCAACTTCGCGATAATCGCCGTCCGGTTCGCCGCACATCAGCACAAGATATTCGATGCCGGTTTCGGCCGACGTGTCGTCCGGCGACAGGCCGAAGACGACGTCGATCTGGTCACCCCCGTCCCACGGGTGATCGGCCGCTTGGACGAACGCTGGCGGCCGGGGGGCAGTCTTCCCGGCGTCGGCCGCGAACGCCTCGGACGTTGCGAGCAACCCGGCCAGGCCGCATGCGAAGCCCAGCACGATGCCGGCAGCCGGTGCGGTCGTGCTTCGGCGGTCGGCAAGTTCGTTTCTCATGCCGTCATCCTCCGATGATTTCCACGTTGGCTCGCGGCACGACCAGCGTCTCGCCCGATTCCAGCCGGACGTGCAGCACCCTGGCTTTCGACTCGGATTCCAAGACTTGCGGCTCGGGAGGCAACTCGGCCACCGTGCCGATCTGTCCGAAGTAGGGATCGCGGATGATCCGGACCGGAGTTCCGACGTCGAGCCGATCGGCGGAGACGGTCGGTGCGGTTGTTTCCGCCGACGCCGTTTCGTCCAACGCAATCACGATTTCCGGCCGCACCACGCCGGCGCGGATTTGAGTGGCTCCGTTGACCGAAGCCTCCGCGCCTTCGTGCGACGCCAGCAATTGAAACGTCCGCTCGGCCATGGCGATCTCGCCGAATCCTTCCGTAATGACCAGCGTCACGCCGATCCGCTCCGAGCCGGTGATGGCCACGCCCAGGTCGTAGCCCAGAATCTCACGGAGGTCCTGGTCATCCAGCCCGCCGGAAACGACCGCGGCCGCGCCCACGTCGATCGCCCGGCGGACGGCTTGGCCGGTCATGCGAGCCCCGCCGACGATGACGCAGCCCCGCATGTCCTCGGTGATTTTCTCGGCCGACAGTTCTTTATCGTGCCGCTGGCACGCCATGCGGATCGTGCCGAACGTCTCGCCTCCGATGCCGAAGATGCCCTGCACATAGGCGACGTGGGCTTCGATCACCACACCCTCGTTGGGAATCTCCTCGACGACTCGGCCGGTGACATACGCCAGCACCTCAACCGGTGACGGTTCGCCGCGAAGGATCACCTGGCCGGTCACGTTGGAGATCGACTCAATGGTGCCGGCGACCTTGGAACGGTATTCCGTTTTGAAAAAGCCAAAGATGCCTTTGGTTCGCGCCAGCGGCTCGCCGACCTCGACCCGATCGCCTTGCTTTTTCAACATGCAGTCGGGCACATCGGCCGGAGCGACCGACAAAAGATTCGCCAGGTTGAGCGGCGTGATGTCACCGGGCATGTAGGTGCGGGCGACGACGTCGCGTGCATGGACGCGGTCACCGACGCGAACAAGCACCTCGCCGGCAATCGGCAACACCCGCCGCCAACGAAGGCGGGTCTTCTGAGTGACCGTCAATCCGGGCGTGTAGGCATGAGCCATGTTTGAAGGTCCGTCGCTTGAGCGTCCGTGTTTGTCCGTGCCAGTCCGTGTTCCGTCC
>JAADHY010000311.1 GCA_013151585.1 Planctomycetota bacterium | reverse complement strand
AGCGGGGCAGCCCCGAGCGAAGCGGTATGCTCTGTTGAGCCAGCTCATCCTCTGGAACAAATCTTCGAAGCGAGCCGTTCACCGATTCAGACGCTGCGCAGCACCGGCGCCAGTGCTGTTGGGGTGCTGGCCTCGGGCCTGTGGGAAACAGCCGCGACACGTTCGAGAAGTGTCGGCGGCTTTCTGCGCGGCCGCATGGCTCCTGTTGCCGATCGCGATGGCGTTCTTACCTCGCGGAAGGTTGCTCCTCAAAAAATAGAAGAAGCGGCGAGCCGATCCAATGGCTGCCGCTTCTTACTTGTTGTAGCATGGTGTGATTCGGGCCGTCAGACCGCCGCTACTTTTTCTTCTTCTTGGCGGCCTTCTTTGTGGCTTTCTTGACGGCTTTCTTCTTCGTGGCCTTCTTCGCGGCCTTCTTGGTCGCCTTCTTTGTCGCTTTCTTCTTGGCCACCGTAACTCCTCCTTACAGAGTTACGCGACTGAACGCGTCGCCGCTGGTTACCGGGCTTGCGTGGTCGGCGAGCCTCAGTCGCAACCCACGAACCTTGACGGCCTGTCAACCGTGACAAGCCGCGTGCTTGTGTCGTTCATCACGGCGTCTTCTTTCGTTCTCCGGCGGTCGATCCAGTCGCTTGAATCGAAGAGCACCGTAACGCAACGATCACTCGCACCAACCGCGAATCATAGTTACGAATTTTTCAAAAATGTTCAACCCTTTTGTTCGCATGATGATGCGCTGATCGTCTTCTGTTGGATCGTTGGCCGGCTTGCGTTCCATGCGCCACGTGTTATTGGCTGCGATGATCTCGTTGACGCTGTCTCAAGAGCAATTAGACCGCATGTGCATTCCGCTCTGTAATAATAGTATTTTCGTGAACCCACTCGGCAAGTGGCAATTACTGGTTCCTTGCGAGCGTCTTGTTTGCCCGCGCGCGATCTGCATGCGCGAATGAACGGCGCGTGTTCCGAAAAATTTTTGAAAAAGTTTGAAAAGGTTCGCGTCACGCGGAGTCAGGCACCGCGAACTTGCCGCAACGTTTCTTGCATGTACGTGAAACTGTCGCGCGCGATCTTCTCGATACCAGGACTCGCATCAAATGCTTCGACAGACACCCAGCCCGAATAACCGACGCGAAGCAGCGCTTCGAAGATCGGACGAAAGTCAGTCTCGCCCATGCCCGGCCCTAACAAGTTCGTGTCGTTGACGTGAAAGTGCCCCAGAATGTCGGCATGTCGTTCGATGAGAACCGGAATGGGGTCGCTCTCCGCACCGAGCATCGCCTTCACATCCTGGTGCAGGCAAAAGTTGGGATGGTCCACCATCTGGATCAGCTCAACAGCGTCGGCACACGTGTTGACAAAGTCGGTTTCCTGTGGTGTGAGGGGCTCCATGCAAATGCGCACGCCACGATCAGCGAGCTGACTCAGACACGTCCGGAAGACTTCAGCAGCGTTCGCATACGCTTGCTCCCGTGTCATCCCCGGTTCCAGGCTCCTCTGCGCCGGCGAACCGAAAACCATCAAGTCGCCACCCAGGTCCGCGCAAGCTTCGCCCAGCGCGACCAGATACTCGGACGTCGCTTTCCGCACAGCCGGATCGGAGGTCGTCAAGTGGAAGCCCTCGGTCTTGGCCAACAACCAATGCAGCCCGACAACCGTCAGGCCACAATCTTCGGCCTGTCGGCGCATCGTCCGCCGCGTCTCGACCGGCAAGTCCGTGATGCGCGGAGCCAGTGAAAACGGAGCCACTTCCACTCCAGTGTAGCCGACGTCCGCGAGGAAACGGCATTGTCGCTCCCAGCTCCAGCCCTCAAACAACTCTTGGCACATCGCAAATCTCATGGCGTCTCCTTATCCCGATCCGCAAACGAATGTCCTTCGACCGATCCGGCCGCGCCGCATCAGACGCCCAGCTTTCCCGCCGGGTGCCCCTCAGGCGGCCGGCCACAACCAAGCATCTCAGGCCTTTTAGCCTGACGACAGTCAGCCCGGAAAGGCTGACGCACCAAGCCGCACGCGGCGTGTTCGCATCCCACGACGGAAGTCTCCCTAACACCATAACAGGCAACGCCCTGCGCCGCGAGGCCCGTGCAGGGCGCAACGTGCGAGCCTCGGGACCTTTTGTGGTCTCACCGTACAGAACTCCCCGCGGGGTGAAGAGCGGCGTCTTTTGCAATCGCTGTGGGTGGTGAGGGTTCTGTGGATCGCGCCGATGTCGGGACGCGGAGAGCCTTTCTAGGTGGGCCGAATTGCACGGGTCGGTTTAAGTTCGTGGTCTGGACAGTCGACGTAGAAACTGATGGCGATGAAAGCCTTTTGTGGAAAATCTGTACCAGTGGTTAGGGAACCGAACCGATGAAACACGCCACCTGGATTTCAATCGGTACATGTCTGTTGGCCTTTGCGGTCACGGCGCCGCAGGCTTACGGCGGATATGGGGGGGCCGCCAGCTACAAGGTGTGTCCCACAAGTCTCTGCGCGCCGAGCGGCGACTTCTGCGCCGGCAAAGCCGCTTGCACCACGACTTATCAAACGGTGCAAGAAGTCGTTTGGGAACCCCGGGTTTGTACTTTTTACAAGACCGTGGTAGACACCGTCTGTGAGAAGGTTCCCGTAACGTGCACCAAGTACGTTTACGAGACGCGCTATCGGGACGAATGCTACACGGTTTGCAAGCCTGTTTATAAGACGTGCTATCGCACCGAGACTTACACCGTTCGCCGGCCCGTGTATCGAACTTGCTACCGGACGGTCTGCTACACGGTCTGCAAACCCGTTTACAAAACGTGCTACCGCACCGAGACTTACACGGTCTGCAAACCGGTCTATCGCACCTGTTACCGCACGGAAACCTATCAGGTCTGCAAGCCGGTCTACGAGACACGTTACCGGACCGAATGCTATACCACATGGAAAACCGTTACGCAGACGTGCTACCGTGAAGTCTGCTACACCGTCTGCAAGCCGGTGACGGAGTACAAGACTGTCTGCGTGCAGACCGGGGAATGGAAGACGGTGCGGGAATACGTGCCCGGCCCGGTGATCGAGAAGTGCGTGCCCACTTGCACCACTGCATGCGGGTCGTGTGCGGGAACTACGTCTTGTGGTTCCTGCGCCGGTCGCTCGACGTGCGGCACCCGCAAGGTCACCGTCCAGTGCCCTGGCACCTGGGTGTGCCGAAAAGTCTGGGTCCCGAAAGTGATCCAGAAACGAGTGCCTTGCGTCCGCTATGTGCAGGAAGTTCGCCGGTGCAAGGTGCCTTACACGGTTTGTAAACAGGTGCCAGTGACGTGCACGCGGAAGGTTCCCTACACCGTCTGCCGGATGGTCACCGAATGCCGCACTCGTAAGGTTCCCTACACAGTTTGCACCATGGTTCAAGAATGCCGCACTCGTAAGGTGCCTTACACCGTGTGCGAGTGGCGCCAAGAAGTGCGCACCAAGAAAGTCCCCTATGTCACGTGCACGTGGGTAGAAGAATGCCGCACGCGGCGCGTTCCTTACACGGTCTGCTCCTACGTGAAGGAAACGCGCGTCCGGAAGGTTCCTTACACGGTCTGCAAGCCGGTTTGTTACACGCGGTATGAAACGCGAATCCGGAAGGTTTGCCGCCGAGTGCCTTGCCAAGTGACTTATTGTGTTCCTCGAGTGGTGTGCCGCAAGGTTCCGGTGACTGTCTGCTGCCCGCCGGAGCCGAAAGTCTGTGCTCAACCGGCACCGACCTGCGTCCAGCCGCCCGTATGTGTGAAACCGCAAGGCTCCGCGTGCGGGAAACAATAGCCCCCTTGGACCTTCGGAACAGCCCCAAACCCCATGCGAAGCCCAAGAGGCCGGCGTCTCGTCGCCTGCCTTTGCTTTTGCGCACATTCCGAGTTTCGCCCTTCCCGGTCGGGTCTTTGCTGCTCGTCCGCCAAACGGCGGGAACTTCTGGGCCGGTCCCGTCGTCTCACCGTACGTAGCTTGCTTTCTGAAAGCTTTTGCATTTCGCGGGCCCGAGATCCAAGACTTTGCTCCAAGGGAGGCTCCTATGCAAAATCAGTCCTTCTGGCCCTGGTTCGGTGCGCTGTCGATCGCCGTTGCTTGCATCACTTCGGCCGCCATGGTCCCCCCGCCTCACTCGGAAACGGCCGAAAAACTGATGCGTGACGGCAATTTCAGGGAAGCCTATCAGCAGTTCCGCCAGCTTGCCCTGGACCCACAGGCAAACAAGAGCAAAGTCGGCGACTACCTACACCGGGCCGTGGACTGCTTGAGCCGCTTGGGGCGGACCGATGAAATCGACGCCTTCCGTGAGAAGGTTATCGAAGTTCATTCGAGCAACTGGCGGCTTTTGCAGGCGGCGGCCCAAAGCTACATGCAAGGCCCGCATTTCGGATACATCGTCGCCGGCGAGTTCCATCGGGGCGGCAAACGCGGCGGCGGGCGATATGTCGACGTCTTCCAGCGCGACCGCGTCCGGGCGCTGCAACTGATGCATCAAGCCTTGCTGCTCGTGCGAAGTGAGCCGAACCGATCGGCCCGCGCGAGCTTTTATTTGCAGTTCGCTCGCTATCTGATCGCCGGCCGCCACGGCGAAGAGGCGTGGCGGCTGCAGCATCTGACGGACTTGACAACGCTCCCCGACTACGAAGACGCCGCTTTGTATCCCCGCTGGGGCTACCGCGCGGGGAATACGGGCGCACCCGTCGACGAAGCAGGCCATCCGGTCTTTCACCATCTACCGCCCAGTTTTGAAAAGGCCCGTTCGGACGGCGAGCGCTGGCGGTGGCTGCTGCAGCAAGCGGCCGAGGCGGACCCGAACCGCGCAGCGGAAGTTCAATTGCTCTTCGCCGATTTCCTTTGGAGCCAATTCGGCGTTCAGACCATGCGTTCTGCCGGCTTCCGGATGCCCATGCGCGGAGTTACGGCGGAAGAACCGAAAACCGACACTCCCTATTCGGTCCACACGCTGCGCGACGACGAAACCATCGCTCGGCTACGGACCGGAATCAAACGCTTCACCTTGCCGGACGAATTCAATTTCATCCGCATTTACCGGCAGGTCGCAGACGGTCCCAAGGGACCGCAAACGCTGCGTGCGCTCCGCACGCTAGCGCAAATCTACGAGAACCGGCGGCAGTTCCCGCGAGCGGCCGAGTATTGGCGGCGCATCAGCAAAGAGTACACGGGCAACGACGCGAAGAATGCTAAGAACCGCTTGCAACAAATCGTCGGCAATTGGGGCCGGTTCGAGAACGCCACGGTCCAGCCTGCCGGCCGAGGGGCCACCGTCGATTACCGTTTCCGCAACGGGAAGCAAGTGCACTTCGAAGCTTATCGCGTCGACATCGATCGACTCCTGGCCGACGTGAAGGCCTACCTGAAGTCCTCGCCACGGCGCGTGAATTGGCAAGACGTCGATGTCAGCAACATCGGTTTTCGGCTCGTGCAGCGAAACCAGAAGCAGTACCTGCGTGAACGAGTCGCCGAATGGGACGTCGATCTGAACCCGTCTTCCAAGCACTTCGACCGGCGCATTACGGTGACCACTCCTCTTCAACGTGCCGGCGTTTACTTGCTCATCGGAAAGATGCGGGACGGCAACATCAGCCGCATCATTATTTGGATCGCTGATACAGTCATCATTCGAAAGCAGCTCAGCGGCCGCGACTACTACTTCGTCGCCGACGCTGTCACCGGTCGCCCGATCCCCGAAGCGAATGTCGAGTTCGTCGGCTTCCAAGTGAAATCGGTCGGACGAAACCGTTACACCGTGCTCACCAGCAATTTCGCCGAGTTCACCGACGCTGACGGACAGGTCATCCCGGACCCCAGCGACCTGAATCCTCGCTATCGATGGCTGGTCATCGCCAGAACCCGTTCCGGCCGCCTGGCCTATCTGGGCTTCCAAGGCATCTGGTACGGTCGATACAACCCGGACCGCTTCGAGCATGCCCGCGTCTTTGTCATCACCGATCGGCCGGTTTACCGTCCCGAGCAGACGGTCAAGTTCAAGTTCTGGCTGCGCACGGCTCGCTACGACAAGCCGGATGTGTCCCGGTTTGCCCACAAGCGCATCACCGTGCGCATTTGCGATCCGCGCGGCAAAACCGTTTTTGAGAAGGCGTTCCAGACCGACGCTTTCGGCGGATTGGACGGCGAGTACCTGCTGCCGGAGGAGGCCACGCTGGGACGATACAGCCTGATGATCGTTCGGGAGAAATCCGAGCTGCCGCGTCCCGTGTCGGGCGGCGGTTATTTCCGCGTCGAGGAGTACAAGAAGCCGGAATATGAAGTCACGGTTGAAGCGCCCAAGAAGCCGGTTCAACTGGGTGAGACAATTACAGCGACGATCCGGGCCAAGTATTATTTTGGAGCTCCGGTCACTCACGCCAAGGTGCACTACAAAGTCTATCGGACCAGTCACTCGCACCATTGGTACCCGCGCGACGAGTGGGACTGGCTTTACGGCCCCGGCTATTGGTGGTTCGCATCGGCCTATGACTGGTATCCCGGATGGCGCCGGTGGGGGTGCATCCCGCCGCGGCCTTTCTGGTGGCCGGTGCGGCCGGAGCCACCAGAGCTAGACGCGGAAAAAGAAGTACCGATCGGCCCGCATGGTACGGTCAAGGTCGTCATCGACACGGCGGTGGCGAAGGAACTCCATCCCGATCAGGATCACCAATACCGAATCACGGCCGAAGTCGTCGACCAGTCGCGGCGGACGATCGTCGGCACCGGCCGCGTGTTGGTCGCACGCCAGCCGTTCCAAGTTTTCGCGTGGGTCGATCGCGGATACTACCGAGTGGGTGAGACGATTCACGCGTCCTTCCGGGCTCAAACGCTGGACGGCCAACCGGTCCAAGGAACTGGCAAGCTGCGGCTGCTCAAAATCACCTACGACGAACAAGGCCATCCGACTGAAACGGAAGTCCAAACCTGGCCGCTCAATCCTGACGCCCAAGGCGAGGCCCGAGTGCAACTGAAGGCGTCGCAACCGGGCCAGTTCCGCCTCTCGTACACGGTGATCGACGCCAATGGCCGTTCGATCGAGGGCGGCTACCTGTTTATCGTGCGTGGCCAAGGCTTCGACGGCTCGCAGTTCCGCTTCAATGACCTGGAATTGGTGACCGACAAGCGCCATTACCGACCAGGGGATCGAGTCAAGCTCTTGATCAACACGAACCGGGTCGGATCGACCGTGCTGTTATTCCTTCGACCGGTCGGAGGCATCTACACCCGACCGGTTGTCCTTCGGCTGAAAGGGAAAAGCACGGTCTACGAGGTGCCCGTGACGCTGTCGGACATGCCGAACTTTTTCGTGGAAGCAATGACGATCGCCGATGGCAAGCTGCATACGGTGACGCGGCAAATCGTCGTTCCGCCGGTCAAACGGGTCCTCAAAGTTGAAGTGCAGCCTTCAGCCGGGACCTATCGGCCGGGAGCGGCGGCGACTGTGCGGGTGCGGCTGACCGATCTGGATGGCCGGCCTTTTACCGGTTCGCTGGTTCTGACCGTTTACGACAAAAGCGTCGAGTACATTTCCGGCGGGTCGAACGTGCCGGAAATCCGCGAATTCTTTTGGAAGTGGCGGCGGAATCATCATCCGCGGACGGTCTGCAGCCTTGACCGTTGGTTCCGCAATTTGCTGAAGCTTGGCGAGACGCCGATGCAAAACATCGGTGTGTTCGGGTATCTGGAGCCCCAAGAGCATCTTCTCTTTGGCGGGGCTGCAGAAGCGAAAGGATCGCGCCGCAGGGAGATGGCTTTGCAATCGGCTCCCGCGCCGAAGCCGATGCAAGCGGAAGCGGCGGCTGGGGCGGCGCTGGCTATGGACGCAAGGAGCTTGCGGAAAGCGAAAGCGCCCGGCGCGGCCGCTCCGGCCGCCGCGCCGGAAGTCCAGCCCATGATTCGCAAGGAGTTCGCCGACACGGCCTTCTGGGCCGCCGCTTTGCAAACCGACGAAAACGGCGTGGCCGAAGTTCGCTTCGACATGCCGGAAAACCTGACGACGTGGCGCATTCGCGCCTGGGCGATGGGGCACGGCACCAACGTCGGACAGGGCGATGCCGAAGTCGTCACCGCAAAGAACCTGCTGGTGCGGCTGCAAGCTCCGCGATTCTTCACCGAGAAAGATGAGGTCGTCCTGTCGGCCAACGTGCACAACTATCTGAAGTCCGCCAAGCAAGTGCGCGTTGTTCTGGAATTGGACGGCGAGACTCTCAGGCCGCTGGGCGAGTTGTCCCGGACCGTGTCGATCGCCGCGGGTGACGAGGCCCGCGTGGACTGGCGAGTCAAAGCGGTGGCGCCCGGTCAGGCCATCGTGCGAGTCAAAGCCCTGACCGACGAGGAATCGGACGCCATGCAGATGGCGTTTCCCGTCTACGTCCACGGCATGCTGAAGATGGAATCCTTTTCGGGCGTGATCCGGCCGGGTGGAAAGGCCGCTCACATCACCATCCGCGTCCCAGCCGAACGACGCGTCACCGACACCCGGTTGGAAGTCCGCTTCTCTCCGACACTGGCCGGAGCGATGGTCGATGCGCTGCCCTATTTGGTCAACTATCCGTACGGGTGCACCGAGCAGACTCTGAACCGTTTCCTTCCCACCATCATTGTGCAGAACATTTTGAAACGGATGGATCTGGACCTGCGAACGATCCGCGAAAAACGCACGAACTTGAATCCGCAGGAAATCGGAGACGACACGCAGCGCGCGAAGCAGTGGAAGCGGTCCGACAGGAATCCAGTGTTCGACGAGCGCGAGGTCCAGCGAATGGTCAAACAGGGCGTCAAGGCGTTGACCGAAATGCAGCTCTCCGACGGCGGCTGGGGCTGGTTTTCGGGCTTTGGCGAGCGGTCTTACCCGCACACGACGGCTCTGGTCGTCCACGGCCTTCAGCTTGCTCGCGCCAACCGCGTGGCGTTGGTTCCCGGCGTCCTCGAGCGCGGCATCCAATGGCTCCGACGCTATCAGGACGAACAAGTCCGCCGGATCAAGAACGCGCCGTCCCAGACGCAGCCGTACAAGCTTCACGCCGACAACCTGGATGCGCTGGTCTTCATAGTTTTGGTCGACGCGGATGTCCTCGATGGGGACATGCTCGATTTTCTCTACCGCGACCGCAACCACCTGTCCGTGTATGCGAAGGGCATGTTCGGCTTGGCTTTGCACAAAATCGGCGACCGCGACAAGTTGGCCATGATCCTGAGGAACATCGAACAGTATCTGGTCGAGGACGACGAGAACCAGACCGCCCATCTGAAGCTGCCCGAAAGCACCGCCTGGTGGTTCTGGTACGGAAGCGAGATCGAGGCCAACGCGTACTACTTGAAACTGCTGGCCCGGACGGACCCGAAAAGCCGCAAGGCGTCGCGGCTTGTTAAGTACTTGCTCAACAACCGCAAGCACGCCACATACTGGAACAGTACACGCGATACGGCCATCTGCATCGAGGCTCTGGCCGAGTACCTGACGGCCAGCGGCGAAGATCAGCCCAATCTCACTGTCGAAATCTGGGTCGACGGTCGGAAACACAAGCAGGTACACGTCGATCGTTCTAACCTGTTCGCCTTCGACAACAAGTTAGTCTTGCAAGGCGATCAACTTTCTGCCGGCGAGCACACGATCGAACTGCGCAAGGCCGGCGCCGGACCGCTCTACTTCAACGCCTACCTGACCAACTTCACCAAGGAAGACCCAATCACTCGGGCCGGTCTGGAGATCAAAGTCCGGCGCAAGTACTACAAACTGGTGCCGGTTGACAAAAAGGTCCAGGTCTCCGGTGGCCGTGGCCAAGTGATCGACCAACGGGTGGAGAAGTACCGCCGTGTGCCGCTGCCGAATTTGGCGACACTCAAAAGCGGCGAGCTGGTCGAGATCGAACTCGAAATCGAAAGCAAGAACGACTACGAATACCTCGTCTTCGAAGACCGCAAGGCCGCCGGGTTTGAACCGGTCGACGTGCGGAGCGGTTACGTGTGGAGCGGGCTGGGAGCGTATCGCGAGCTGCGCGACGAGAAGGTCGCCTTCTTCGTCCGCTGGTTGGCTCGGGGCCGGCACAGTCTGAGCTACCGCATGCGAGCGGAAATTCCCGGCCGTTTCAGCGCATTGCCAACCGTGGGCTACGCCATGTACGCCCCAGAACTGAAGGCCAACTCGGACGAAATCAAGCTGGTAATTGAGGACTGACTCGACCGCCGGGGGTCCGCGCGGTGCCGGTGGTCCATCAAGGCTGGCTGCGAGTTCGGCTCGTCTGCGGCCCCGCTAGCCGGATGGTGATCTCGAGCCCCCCCGAGTTGTCCGCTAACTCGCTCCAGAAGTCGTTCACTCGCAAATAGAGCGTGCCGGAGGCAAAGGCGGTCACCGTGGCGTGAGTTCCGACCGGGATTTCGCGCAGCATTGTTTCTTCCGAGGCGTCGGGCAGCGGCGGCTCGCGGCGGATGGTCGCCAATAGCAGCCCTAACGGACGGCCGCGGCAATAGCGGATCGTTACACCGTTCGGCTCGACCACGGTTTCGGTTCGTTGGCCACAACGAACCGACCGCTGGCCGAGATCTCATACGACTGCCCTTCCCGAACCAGCACTCCAGACGACTGCCACCCTCGGTCGGCGGCGATTCGGACCTGCCGCACCTCTTGCGGCCCTGCCAGCGGTTTGCCCGAACGGAAGTCGATCGCCGCGCGCTGAAAGTCGTAACCGTACTCAATGCCCGTCGCGAATAGAGGCCATTCCGTCCACAGGTCCGGCAGGACGTCGTCGAAATACCGGCGAAATAAAACCTCGAACGGCTCTTCCCCCAAGTGCCGGCCGATCTGACCAAACCGGTCCCGATACCGCGGATGGCTGTCGAGGAACTTGCACAAAGCCCACCACCAAGCGTAGTCGACGGCCTCACCCTGACCGTTCGCTGGCGGGCGAGTCGCTTCCTCGGCGGATCGGGGTCCGTGCTGCTCCACATCTTTCCGGACTAAAGAAATCCGTCCCCACCCGGCGAACCGTTGTTTGTCGTGCGGCATCACGCGGAACGTCACCCGGCCGGACGCGTCGATGCGATGCGTCGCAAACAGCTCCGCCATCCCTTCGAAGTACCAAATCGGGCCACGCATTTCCGGCAACGTCGTCATGAAACAATGGGTCGCTTCGTGCAACATCAGATGGCGGCGGTAGTAATCGTACTTTTGGTCGTTCATCCAAAACCGAGCTCCAC
This sequence comes from Planctomycetota bacterium, assembly GCA_013151585.1. Taxonomy (GTDB): domain Bacteria; phylum Planctomycetota; class Planctomycetia; order Planctomycetales; family Planctomycetaceae; genus JAADHY01. Next base: position 4,454 of record JAADHY010000311.1, on the reverse strand, counting down.
GATGCCGACCGTGTTCGATCTTTGGCAAGTCCTTCGGCACCAGCTTCGCTCGCTCGAAAAGGCTTTCGTCCTTCATCAAGTAGCCGGTAATCTGATACTCGCTGCCTTCGCGGTTCGGGGGCAGGGGACCGAAATAGGCTTCCCACGCTTCGTACGCCTGGTCGACGATCGGCGGAAGCTTTTCGGCGATTGAGGGATCGATGTCCGTATAGAGCCGCAGGCGCTTGGATTCGAACTTCCGGATGCCCAGCTTCGCCAGCTTTTGATCGTCGTGGACCGGGCGAGTATCTGACGGCCGGAAACGGGGCCGCCCGTGCGGCCGAACAATCGGGAACCGCGACCGCGAACCGCTTGGGGCACCAACCGCCGGCGCCGGACCGGACAACAAATCGGACTCTGTACCTTCCGCTGGCGGGCTCGGCTGAGACGACTCCGCATGAGACGCCCTGGCAGTCCTTCCCGCCGGCGCACGGGTCGCTGCCGCCCTCGGCTCGCCCACGCCGTCGCCCCTCGGCGCCTGTGATGACGGAGAAGAAGGCGATCTCGATGCCACGGCCGATGTCGACTCCGGAGGTTCCGGTCGCTCGCTGCCACATCCCGCAACCGAAGTCACGGCGAACATACCGGCCATCAGCGCAGCAATCGTGCTCCACCCCACATCTCGGCTCAGCGCGGACGGAAAGTCTCCTCGCTGCGCAGAACCTGCGGACTGCTCATGAAGACGCGGCCAACCCACCGATGATTCCGATCGGTCGTCCTTAGCTGACTGCCGCGCCAGCCGATCCTGGCCTCGTCGCCCGACTCGCCAAACGCCCATCACGACTCCTTCTTCCGCCTTGATCGCCGTCCCAGTCAAGGATCAAGGATTGCCGCGCACGCAGCAATGCGGTACTGTGTGCAGGCGCGGGCCACGGTGTCACCACGGTGTGGCGACTACCGGTCGTCGGTCGTCCCTCAACCGTTCCGGTCTTGCGATTTGCGACACGAAAACTCGGCCCGGAGGTGGAATCATGCCTTTCACCTATTGCCTCAACGCCAGCACAATCAAGACTCAACCCATTCTAGAACAAATCCGCGTTGCCGGGAAAGCCGGCTACGCTGCCATCGAACTTTGGCACGATGACATCGACGAATACCTTCGAACGGGCGGGCAGATCGCGGACCTGCGCAAAGCGCTGGCCGATCACGGGCTGCAAATCGGGACCACGATCTTTTTGAAGGGCTGGTGGGACACGGTCGGCACGGTCTACCAGCGAGCGATGGACGAAATCAAGCATCGATTGGAGCAAGCCGCAGCGCTTGGCTCACCGTTCACAATCGCCGGCCCGCCGCTGGGCCTCGTGGACTTGCGTGTGGGCGTCCAGCGGTACCGCCGTCTGCTGGAGGTCGGCGAAGAATTCGGTGTCAAGCCGGTCTTCGAATACCTTGGGTTTGCCGCCGAAGTCAACAGCATCGATGTCGCGCTGCAGGTGATCAACCAGTGTGGCCGACCCGACGCCACCGTGGTGCTGGATCCGTTTCATTGCTTCCGCGGTGGCGGGGGCTGCGAGGCGATTGCCAAGCTGCGCGAAGAACAGATCGCCATTTCCCACTTCAATGACGCCCCCTCCTTTCCGCCACGACCGCTGCAGCTTGACCCGGACCGAGTCATGCCTGGCGACGGCATCATCGGCTTGGGACGCTATTGCGAATTGCTGCGCGAGATCGGCTACGAGAGATATCTTTCGCTGGAGCTGTTCAACCGGAGCTGCTGGGCCCGCGACCCGCTGGACGTTGCCCGAGAAGGTCTGGAAAAAATGCAGGCTGTCGCGGAAGCGTGACAGAAACAGCCGCTGTTCCACAGCCGATCCGCCTCGCGCAATCGCTCCGATCCGTCCGAAACACCGGCTAACTTCCGGCCGAGCGCGAACGGCAGGCGGCAAGGAAACGGGCCAGCGTCTGGATGTTTCGCACGAAGGTGCGGGTGTCGATCACACGCTCGGTCGAATCGGCGGCGCCGTACCCGACTCAACCCAAGCGCCTCGCCCGTCCATGGCGGCTACGACGGACCGAGCCTGCTTCTCAAGAGACCGGCTCCAACGTACGGGCCGAGCGCGTCGGCGCGACGGCTTCAGCTCGGAGCGCGGCGTCTTCAGCAGCGCCTCGTACTGCGATGCGATGCGGTCCAGAGTCGAAGGAACGACGAAGGCATAGTGCGTCGGCATGTCGGCGTCGCTGTAGGTGAGCTGATAGTCCTTCGTGAAGTAGAGCGGCCGGTTGGTGCGAAGCTCATAGAACCGCGCCAGCCGCCCGTCGGGACGCAAAGACCGCTTCAGGTAATCCAAAGCCCGCGGAATAGGCTCCAGGTATTTGCGGTCAGCCGTGTGTTGATACAGGGTCATCAAGATTCGCATCACGCCTTGCGACTCACCGCCCGTGATCGCCGGCGGCTCGAATTTTCGAGCCCACGCCGGGTGCATATCGGCGTCGTATTGCTGAGCCCACGCGGGCTGCGGATCCGGCATTTGGGCCAGCAGAATGAAGTCGCCTCCTTTGCGAGCGGCCGCCAAATACCGACCGTCTTTGTAGATTTCCGCCGCTTCCAGCAGCGTCCGAATCACGTCCGCGATCGTGTTATCGTTGAACGTGTAGTAGCTTGCATAGTTCTTGTGCGGCCAGGTCCGCGACCAACTCTTCGGATAGCTGGCTCGCTTGACAGGAAAGCGCTTCGGATCGGGCGGCTCCGTGAACCGCTGCGGCCACGCCCCGTTGGGATACTGCACTTTCACTAAGCTATCCAGAGCGTACTGAACCGCCTCATGGATTTCGGCGTCGCGGAATCCCAGCGCCTCGTCCAAATGCATCAGAAAGCGAATTGCTGATTGCGTGTTGTCGTCGTCCAGGGTGCTCACGTTACGCCGTCCCGCCGACTCGCCATCGACGCGATACGCATACCGCTTGCGCTGTTTCGGGTCGAACTCGATCCGATAGTCCCAGCCACCCGAACGAAGCTGACCGCGCACTAGCGCCAATCCTGTTTCCCGAGCGGCGTCCAGCAAGAACGACCGGCCAGACAGCCGGTAAGCCACCAAGTACCCGTCGCCGACGGTCGGAGTTCCCGGCGGCTGCACCCACGCGGTGAGCGGTCCGGCCCGACCCTCGCCTTCGCGCTTCGACAGGTCCGCGCTGCAGCGCCAGAGGTATCCGCCCTGGGCCGATACCTCGTTTCGGAAAAAGTGCACGGCCTTCTCCAGCGCGCGAATCGCTTCCGTTTCCGTCAGCTCACCGGCCGACAAGTTCGACGCGATGCTCCACGAAAGCAACACAGCAACAAAAGAGCTGACGCAGGTGCGCACAGGGAACTCCTCGCTGGTGTCTGATCAAGCAGGCGGTGTGGCCCGACGCAAGTTCGCCGGAAGCAGTCTCTCAGAGCGAAAGCCTCCGGGCCTCTTCTAAAATCGGAAGGACGAAGCTCCCGCTGAGCCTGTGGATGCCTGGGTTAGCGAGCTCCGAAGTCGTTTCTAGCATACCCTTGCTGCCGTCTAGATATCCAGCTCGCGGACCTCCAATGCGTGCTTTTCGATGAACTCACGGCGTGGCTCCACGTGATCGCCCATCAGCAGTCGGAAAATCTCATCAGCGGCCGCAGCATCCTCCATGGTCACTCGCAGCAAGACCCGACTGCTGGCATCCATTGTCGTCGCCCAAAGCTCTTCCGGGTCCATCTCACCGAGACCCTTGAAGCGGGTGATCCTCAAGCCCTTTTCACCGAGCTTCCGCAGCGATGGCAATAGCTCACGCAGGCTGCTCAACGGAATGCTGCCATCCTCGTTTTCCAGAGTGAAGGGGTAATACGGCTCCCCGTCGCGCAGGCCGGCGCTTAGTAAATCCTTCAGTCCGAGTCCGTAGCCCTTCAGGTCGCGCAACGTCTCGTTGATGATCCGGACTTCATGCAGATCGACGACCTGAAGTTGTTCTTCAACCCCCTGAGCCGCCTCTTCGTGCTCTTCCGCCTCCGATCCTTCCGCCGCTTTCTTTCCGGACGCCTGATCGACATCTTCAGCGACCGTCAATTCTCCACCGCGCTTCTTCTCTTCCGACAAGAATTGATCCAAATCCTGCTTGGTGGCGAACCAATACTGCTCGCGGCCGAGGAAGACCCGATACCGCGGCAGCATGCCTTCGGAGGTCGCATGATGCGTTGCCAAGTAGCGAAGGTCAATGCCGCGCCGTTCCAGCGCCTCCAACGGTTCCTCCAACCGGCTCATCATGTCGACCAACCGACGCAAGTGTTCCCCCTCAAAGCGTGTGCCGTCTTCCAAGATCACACGGCTCCCCTGCAATCCCAATTCGACCAGCTCCCGCATCATCTCTTCTTGTGTTTCAACGTACCGCGTCTTCTTTTTCTGGACGACGCGATAGAGTGGCGGCTGAGCGATGTAGACACAGCCATGTTCAATGAGCGGTCGCAAATG
>JAADHY010000495.1:9514-20133 GCA_013151585.1 Planctomycetota bacterium | reverse complement strand
CCGGCCAGGACAAGGCCAAAGCAGGTCATTGCCGTGGCGGCCAGCCTCACGAGCGGGGCCGTCCGAGCGGAGAGGCGATGTTTCGGCGTTCTGGTGGGTGCGAGCATGTTCCCAATCCCCCTCTCGATGTTCTCCGGTTGGCCGTGTATACTTGGTGCAGCCGATGGGCCAAACTCGGAGCCGGCCATGCGCCAGATACGTGACCGAGGACTCATTCTCACCGGAGCAATCTCTTGTAGCAATCCATGCGTGAAAAGATCTGCCAGTTTGTGACCTTGGGGTGTCGGGTCAACCAATACGAAACGCAGCTCGTGAAGGAGGCTTTGCTGCGCAGCGGGTATCGCGAAGCGCGCGACGGCGAGCAGGCTGACCTGTGCATTGTCAACACTTGCACGGTCACAGCCACGGGCGACGCCAAAAGCCGTCAGGTGATTCGGCAGTTGGCCCGCAAGAACCCCGGAGCGCGCACGATCGTGATGGGTTGCTACGCGACCCGTGATCCGGAATCGGTCGCCCGGTTGCCCGGCGTCTGGGAAGTGGTCACCGACAAGCGGGAATTGCCCGACCTGCTGGACCGGTTAGGGCTTGGTGAGATGCCCAATGGCATCAGCCAATTCGACGGTCGACAACGAGCCACGGTGAAGGTACAGGACGGGTGCATCTTGAAGTGCACTTATTGCATCATTCCCCAAGTGCGTCCTTATTTGCGGAGCCGGCCACCGGGGCAAATCGAGGAAGAAGTACAACGGCTGGTGGCGAACGGGTACAAGGAAATCGTGCTGAGCGGCATTCATATCGGGCATTACGGCGTCGATCTGCGGGACGGCGCGCGCCGGCCGCCGCGGCTGTGGGACCTGATCCGCCGACTCGATCAGATTCCCGGCCAATGGCGCATGCGGCTTTCGAGCATCGAAGCGACCGAGATCACGGAGGCTTTTTTGCGAACAATTGCCGACTGCGAGCACCTTTGTCCGCATCTGCATCCGGCCTTGCAAAGCGGTTCGGACGCGGTGCTCCGTCGCATGCGACGGCGCTATCGGGTGCACCATTTTTTGAAGCGGGTCGAACAACTGCGCGAGCGGCTGGGGCCGGTGGGACTGACGACCGACGTTCTGGTCGGTTTTCCAGGAGAAACGGAAGCGGACTTTCAGCAGACCCTACGGGTCTGCCGACAGATTGGCTTTTTGAAGATTCACGTTTTTCCGTTCAGTCCGCGTCGGGGAACGCCCGCGGCGACCTTTCCGAATCAGGTTTCGGCCGAAATCAAGAAAGATCGCGTGAGGCGACTGAGCGAGCTGGAGCGGGAACTGGCTCAAGAATACTACGAGTCGCTGGTGGGGGAGCCGATCGAGGTGTTGGTGGAGCGGGAGTCCACGCAACGGCCCGGCTGGGTCCGCGGCACCGATCGGCATTTCGTCCCGGTTGAGCTGCCCGGGACGCCCGACGACGTCGGCCGTTTGGTCGTCGCTGTCGGAAAACAGGCCACGACTCATTCGCTGTTGGCCGAACGGCTGGGGGGCTAATCATGGTCGTGCCGGAACTTCATTCGCCGTACTTGCGGCTTCGCGAAGAGGACGGTGTGTTGATCGTCGGCTTCGAATGCCGCGAACTGGACGAACAGGAAAACATCGAAGAACTGGGATACCACCTTATCTCGCTGGTCGAGAAGTACGGGTGTCGGAAGCTGATAATCGATCTGGAGGGGGTTGCCATTGTGGGCAGCGCGTTTCTGGCCAAACTGATCACGCTGCATCGTCGATTACACCGAGGGGGCGGGAAGCTGATCGTGTGCGGTTTCGCGGGCGCCGTGGCCGAGGCGTTGCACATCAGCCGACTGGATGAGTACTTGCACACGGCAGCCGATGTCCCCTCCGCTTTGAAATCTTTCCAATAGGAATGCGCAGGATGGGACGGCTCCTGGCCATCGAAGGAATCGACGGGTCCGGCAAGGGCACTCAGGCCCAGCGGCTGACACAGCGATTGCGACAGGCGAGTTATTCGGTCTCGCTGCTCAGCTTTCCTCGCTACGACCAGACTCTTTTCGGCCAGGTTATCGGCGACTTTTTGAACGGCCGGTTTGGTGCACTGGACGAAGTCGACCCGTATGTGGCCGCGCTGTTGTATGCCGGCGACCGATTCGAATCCCGGTCCGTGCTGGATCAGGCATTGGCCCAGCACGATGTCGTCGTTTGCGACCGCTACGTGGCGTCGAACATCGCCCATCAAGCGGCCAAGTTGGAGGGCTCGGCACGCCGCGAGTTGGTGGAATGGATCGAACGAGTCGAGCACGAAACCCTCCAGTTGCCCGTTCCCGACCTGGTGGTCTTGTTGGACGTTCCCACGGACGTCGCTCAGGAGCTGATCGCGACGAAAAGCCGCCGCAGCTACACGGATCGCTCGGCGGACTTGCAGGAGGCCGATGGGGGGTACCTGGAGCGCGTGCGGCACCTGTATCTGGAATTGGCGGCGACGCGCTCCAACTGGCGGAAGATCGATTGCGTCCAGGGCGGTCGGATGCTGGACGTGGAATCGGTGTCCGGGCTGGTTTGGAACGCCGTGGAACCGCTGCTGCAACAACCGTAAGGGGAGCCCGCTCCGCCCCGGATGTTCGGCGGGCGATGCTCGCTTTCCGATTCTCAAGCGACCGAATCGAGCGGCTGATCCGAGCCGGATGGCTGGGGCGGTGAACCATGGGATGGCGATTGGGACTCGGCCGGGGCCGCCGGCTGGCGCGACGGACGCAATCGGTCGGCCATTGGCAGGTCGTCCAGGCTGCCTAGGCCAAAGGTTTCCAGGAACTTGCGGGTGGTGGCGTAAAGAAAAGGACGGCCGAGCGAGTTATCTTCTCCGGCAATCCGGATCAGGTCACGATCCATCAGCCACTTCAAGACGTCGGCGCATTGAACTCCGCGAATCGCTTCGATGTCCGCTCGAGTGATCGGCTGCCGGTAGGCCACGATGGCCAGCGTCTCCATCGCCGGCGGCGAGAGCTTCAGACGCGCGCTGCGCGAGTGGAGTCGATCCAGCCAGGGAGCGAACTCAGGCCGCGTCAACAGCCGATAGCCTTTCGCGACGCATTCGATGCGAAACGCTGAGCCGACCACGTCGTACGCTCGGTTCAGCCGGTCGATCAATTCCCGCGCTTCGGCGACGCTGGCCAGCGTCGCCACTTGCATCAGCCGGCGCGCGGTCAACGCTTCTTCGGCGACGAACAGCGCCGTTTCCAGCCGAGCCATTTTCGCAGTGCGCAGGGTTGTGGTGTCCGCAGTCGCTGCGATCAGCCGTGGTCCGCTCCCATCCGCGCGCAGCCACCGTAAGTCAGCCGGATGCGGCGAGTCAGTCCGCTGCCAGTGCAACGTCGTCCGCCAAGACGTGGGGAAGCCCGGCGAGGTGAGGACAATAGCTCTGCGCGAAGCGACAAGCGAACTGGAAACAGAGACACGCGGCCTCGCCGGCACAGTGACGTCGCTCATTGGTTCCGATACCACTCCGTCACTTGGGCCAAAACCTGACGGACCGCCTGCAACGGGTCCTCCGCCTCCGACTCGAACCGCACGGCCACCCGTGGGTCGGTCGTCGGATGCACATAACAGCAGAAATGGAACGTGTCGATGCGGCGGCCGGGCTGCAGGCGATAGCGCCGGATGCCGAGCGCGTTGAGTTGCTGGATGGCCTGCTTCCAAGTCAAAACAGCCGGTCTCCGGACCGACGAAGAAACAGGCCGCGTTCGGTCGGATGAGTCGTGAGCGGTGTGCGGTGAGAACTCACTTCGGCGCGGCGAACCGAGCGTTTTCGTTGGCCCCACCGGCCGCCGACTGTCCGTCCCGGCCGCGGGCTCGACCGCCGGAGGACCGGCCAATTCCGCCGCGTGAGTTGCGAGCGCCTGACTAGTTTTCCCAGGCCGCGGAGCGGAGGAGGATAAGCCAGATCGAACGGCACTCGTTGCCGGAGGAGCGGGTGCGGTCCACCCCGATTGCAGTCGGCTCCCTCCAAGCCGACTGGCCGGAGTGATTTGACCGAGCATGGCCGTTTGCGAGCAGGAGTTGTCGGCCGGAGACGCGACTGGGGTTTCAACGGGGGCGAAAATGTCGCGGGCGCTCAAAGGCCGAGAGGAACCGGCGGGAGACGGAGCGGCAACCTCGGAAAGGGTGTCTCCGGTCACGGACGGCGAAGCAACAACCGGCATGAACTGCGGAATGCCGAAGATGGCCAACAGCGGGACGGCCAAGACGGCGACGATCGTTAACAACGTCCCGACGGGACTGACCGCTCTCGAGCGCATCGGCGGACTCCTTCCCTCCTGACCGAATCCGTTCCGGACCTTGCTCGAAACTCGCGTATCGCGGCGAGGTATCCCACCTCACGGATTGCTCAGAGCCCGTACGAAGTTCCCCGGGGTCTAAGCGGCGGCGGATCATACACCAAACCGGCAAAGGCCACAATCGCTTTTTTCGAGAAGCCAGATATCTGACAATGTGCTCAGATGACACGTCGACTGTCAAAAGAACAGGAAGGCGATGGAAAGAACGACGAGCAGAAACAGTAATAGCATCGAACTGATGGCCAGGGCCAGATAAGACAGCACCCGCGAGCCGCCTCGGCGGACTGCAGTCAAAGAGACCAGGAACGCCACCGGGGTTCCGAAAAAAATCAGGCTCGGACCGAGCCAGGAAAGCGGGTGGCCTCAGCACAATGCTTGGGCCAGGCCGAACCCCAGCAACGGCACCGCACAGGCCAACAGGGCCGCCAGAGGCGACCGTGGAGCCGCAGCCGTCGTTTGTTCGTCGAGACCCGCCCATTTGGAATTGTCTGTCTGGTCGGCCGCGTCCGAGGCCGGAACGACGATGTCGCATCCGCAGTGTTGACACGACATGATGCGTCCCGACTGGACATCGTCATGCGGGTTTGGCCGACCGCACTCGGGACAATTGAAAGTGGTCCTCATTCTCCGCACCCCTCGCGATTTTTCCCAGGATTCGCCGCTTTTCGCCCGTGACATCTTCTATGATCGCTTGCCCAGCCGGGGCGCACAAGTCCCACGACGGAAGTTGAGGGGCTGACCAGACTGGCCGATGGCAGATAACAATGGCCTGCAGTTGAAGTCAATCCCCGAAGAGCCGAGTGGAACAGGGGAACCGGGGTTGCCAAGACATAAAGCAGGCGATACAAAACGCGAGCCTTTCGGCCCCGATCCGTATGCGCGAAGTTTCCAATCGCGGACGAGCCTGCCGGTTATGCTGGTTGATCGGCTCAAGGCTGTGCCGTCAGGGAATCGTCGGCGGCGGGTCGATACTTACAGGAGGAAAAGGGCTGACAGCGCACTCGGGGCCGCTGCGTCCGGGCCGATGGGCTTGGCCGTCCGCGACGGGATATGTTATGAGCCTGTTAATGCCCCTGTTATGCGGAGGAGGTCGTCGTCGGCCGCGACCGAGCGGGACGTTCCGGTCGCAACAATCGGAGACAGAGGAGACAGAATTCACGGTTCTCGTTCGATGAGGGCTCGAACACGATCGCGTCAGGAAGAGAAGGATCCTATGTCGGCAGCAGGTTGTTTCCGTCATTTCATGCGGTGGTGGAAGGTGGTTGGTATTGTGCTGTGCGGACTGTGGTTTGGCGATACCGCCGTCCGGGGTGAGTCAGATCCGGTTGCGCAATTGGCGACGCGGGTCGCACCAGCGCCTCAAGACGCCAACCCCAAACTGGTCGCCGCATTGAAAATCGCCCGATCCAGTCTGGACGCGTTGGCCAGCATTCGGGACTACGAGGCCATTTTCGTCAAGCGCGAGCTACTCGGGAAGAAGCTCGTGACGCAGAGAATGTTTCTGAAGCTGCGCGAGAAGCCGTTCAGCGTTTACGTCCGCTTCCTGAGCCCGCACAAGGGGCGCGAGGTCATTTACGTGGAAGGAAAAAACGGTGGCCACCTGCTCGCCCACGGCACGGGGTTGGAAGCCTTGGCCGGCACGGTTCGGCTCCATCCCACGAGCCGCGACGCTCTCAAGGACAACCGCTATCCGATCACCATGCTGGGCATGACCAAGATGGTCCGAAAGATCATCGAGCAGTGGGAGCGAGAGCTGAGTGACGAAGACGTTCAGGTGAAATACTACCCCAATGCCAAGCTCGGCACGGTGGAGTGCATCGTTCTGGAGACCACCCACCAGCGCCAGCATCCGGGAGCCCGTTTCTATCGGACCCGGCTCTTCATCGAGAAAGAGCGAAAATTGCCGATTCGAGTCGAGCAGTACGCGTTTCCTCGGCGCGCTCGCCAGAAGCCGATGCTAGTCGAGGAATACACGTACATGGACATTCGGACGAATGTCGGATTGACGGACCACGACTTCGAGACCTCGAACCCGGCGTACGATTTCTGAAGGGAGCGGGCGCCTTTCTCTTGGCGTTCGGTGCGCTTCCTCTCTGCTGAAACGTTCTTTCGGACATGTCCCGGATCGCTCACCGGGAACCGGTCGCGAGAGGTTCAACTGCTGAAGCCGGCCAATGCTATCAGGGCCACTTGACTCCGTTTGCCACTCGGCACGGTGCTTTTCCCTCTGGCGACGGTCGCGTCGGGGCCTTGAGGCCCGGAGTGGGCGCACGACGCACTTTGTGATTTCGACATCCGGCCGCAGTACACTGGTCCCCTCTCCCGCGTGTGGGAGAGGGTAGCTCGCGCAGCGAGCCGGGTGAGGGCTCTCTCTCCGATCGGTATCAAACAGGAAACGGAAGACGCTGGGCTCCGGTGCGCAACGTGAAGCGCGAGCGGAACGCGCTAGCGTCCGGTCGCATTGCCGGCCCAAGCGTGTAGGCCGCAAGGACCGCACGCTAGCGCGTTGCGTTTACTTCGTCGGGACGGTCGGGTTGAGCGGAGCACCTTCTGAGACCTCTGCGCCAACTCGAGCCATTGTGCCCCCCTCATCCGTCCTTCGGGCCCCTTTCTCCCCCCGGACGACGGGGAGAAGGGACGACTTCTATTCGGATGCCGCCAACCCTCGCCCCATCTGCCGCTTGCGAAAGTCCCCTCTCCCGCGTGTGGGAGAGGGTGGCTCGCGCAGCGAGCCGGGTGAGGGCTCTCCGACCGGTATCAAAGAGTAGGCGGAAGGCGCTAGCCTCCGGTGCCTAGCGTTTGCGAGAGTTGAACCGCACGCTAGCGCGTCGCGTTTACTCCGTCGGGACGGTCGGAGCGGCTGCCGTCTCGCCAAGTTCACTGCGGGTCGGTAGAATGCTTGCATTAAGGTCGCTGGAGTGTCGTCTCGAAGAGCGTTCGAGGCGGCTCCGGACAACATCTTGCCGAAAACACGGCGAGATCGGAACGTGACGAGGTCGGACCGCCGGAGCGATAGCAGTTAACGCGGGGTGGTCCGAGCCGTTCGCAGAAAGGGAGCCCAATGGCGGACGGGCGAGGCGAGCTGCAAGTGCTGGACGACCCGGACCAAGTACGGTCAGCCGTGCGGGCCGCGCGGCGACAGGGCAAGCGGGTGGGATGCGTTCCCACAATGGGCGCATTGCACGAGGGGCATTTGAGCTTGATTCGAGCGGCCCGGGCGGAATGCGATTTTGTCGTCGTGACGATCTTCGTCAATCCCACTCAGTTCGGGCCGAACGAGGACTTCGACAAGTACCCGCGGCCGTTGGAAGCCGATCTGGCCGCGTGTCGGAAGGAAGGTGTGGACGTGGTCTTCCACCCAGCGGTCGAGGCGATGTATCCGGCGGGATCGAAGACGTTTGTTGAGGTCGAAGGTCTTTCGACGATTTGGGAGGGCGCCTGCCGGCCGGGACACTTTCGAGGGGTGGCCACCATCGTAACCAAGTTGTTGAACGTCACCGAACCGGACGTCGCGTATTTCGGTCAAAAGGACTATCAGCAGCAGCTCTTGATTCGTCAAATGTGCCGGGATTTGCTGTTGCCGGTCCGGATTCGCGTCTGCCCAACGGTGCGGGAGCCGGATGGACTGGCGATGAGCAGCCGCAATGCCTATCTTTCGCCGGAAGAGCGGCGTTCGGCGCTGGCGCTTTCACAGGCTCTGTTCTTGGCACGGGACCGGCTTGCCCAAGGGGAGCGGGACTTGCCAGCCATTCGACAGGCGATGCGGGACCATTTGGAGTCGCAGCCGAACGTCCGAGTCGATTACGTGACGATTTGCCATCCCGAGACGTTAGAGGAGCTGGAAGAGCCGTTGCCTCGGATGGTGGCCTTGGTGGCCGCCCGAGTCAACGAAACACGGCTCATCGACAACCTGCTCCTGGAAACCTGATTGCCGGACCGCCCTGAGGCGCCTGGCCGGACCCTCACTCGATCGGGCTGAATCAACTCTGATGTTGCAAGTCCTATTTCGGATTCCGTTGCATGGGCCATGGTCGCTGGGGCCGCTCGGAAAGCCGCCGGGCTTCGGGTTTGGTTTCGTTTTGCTGGTCTGGCTGGTGGGCGGATTCATCTGGTTCGGCTTGCGTTGGCGAGCGAGCCGTTCTTGGACGGAATGGATCGGACCGATCATCCTGTGGCTGGCCGGGGCTGTGGTGATTGTGCTGATTCCCGATTGGTCTCTGCGAGGCGTGCGCAACCAAATTGCTCGAATTTCGGTTCGAATCCAGCGCGGACAGGCCAGCTCGGCGGATTGGATCGCGCGGGGAGCCCTGTTTGCCGAATCGCTCGATTTTCGCCAAGCCCTTCAGGACTATCGACAGGCGACGACGCTGGCTCCGGATGATCCCGAGCCACACGCTCGTCTGGCCTGGCTACTGGCGACGTGCCCCGCGGACGACATCCGCAATGCTCGCGAAGCGCTGCAAGAAGCCAAAGAGGCGTGCCGACTGACCAGCTACCGCCAGCCGCACTGCCTGGAGGTCTTGGCGGCGGCTCATGCGGAGGCGCGCCAATGGGAGCAAGCCGTCCGGTGGCAACGGGAGGCGGCTCGACGGGCGGCCGCCTCGTCCGTCGACAGTGAACGTCTGCGTCTGGCCGAACTCCGTCAGACCCTCAGCCAGTATGTCCGGCATCGGCCGCACCGAAGCCGATACGGTCACTCGGTCCCCGTCTTCGGTTACGGGTTCATGCTGTTCCTCGGGTTTCTTGGCGCCGGCTGGCTGGCCACCGTTCGCGCGCGATGCGAAGGAATTGACAGCCAAATCGTGTGGGACTTGGCCATGTGGATTTTCCTGGCCGGAATTTTGGGGGCGCGTGTCTTTTACGTCGTTCAAAAGCACGATCAGGTCTTCTCCGACGCCAAGACCCTCTCCGAATACGCCATCGCCGCGATCAATGTGCGGGAAGGCGGCTTGGTGTTTTACGGATCGGTTCTTGGAGGCATGGCGGGGTTCTGGGTTTTTTGTCGTCGCCGGAAGCTTCGACCGCTGCAGATTTCGGACATGGTCGTCCCGTCAATCTTTGTGGGGCTGGCATTGGGACGGATCGGTTGCTTCTTGAACGGCTGCTGCTTCGGCGACGTTTGCCACCTGCCGTGGAGCGTTGAGTTTCCGCTAGGAAGTGTGCCGGACATGGCGTTGGTTTTGCGGGGCTGGGTCCTGCCGGACGCGGTCCACAGCTTGCCGCTCCACCCGACGCAGCTTTACAGCTCGGTGAACGCGATGGTCCTGGCCGTACTGGCGTGGGCTTGGTTCTCGCGGCGACGCTTTCACGGCGAAATCTCCGCGTTGGCGCTGATCACTTATGCCGTGACTCGCTTCACATTGGAGATTCTCCGCGGGGACGAGCTGGGACAATTCGGCACCAGGCTGACGATTTCGCAATGGATCAGCATGGGACTGTTGGCAGCCGGTCTGGCCTTGGCCGTGTGGTGTCGCCGAATCCGGTCGCACGAACTTGTGGATCAGAAGGGGGGAGTCACCGCCGAGAATTGATTGGGAGCAAAAGGGTCTGCTATATGGGATGTCGTGATTCTGAAATACGGACCCGACGTGTGAGCCGGGCGGCACAACAAACGGTAAGAGCCTCGTTGACGCATCGGGTTCGTGGGCTCTTTCAATCCATCCTGAATGTTCCAGAATCACGGAGCATGGTTTAGTCTATCCGGAGGGACTGGTAGACAAGGGGCCGCCAGGCCGTGTAGACGTTTCTTGGGGCATTTCCAGGCCATGACCGATCCGGAAGATCGCGAGCTCATCGAGGCCTGCTTGTCGGGACAAACCGAGGCCTTTGGCAAGCTGGTAGCGCGGTATCAGAACCGGCTATACCACACGCTGCGCTGCATGCTCGGCTCGCGAGAAGACGCCAAGGACGTTGCCCAAGAAACTTTCGTCCTGGCTTTTCGGAAGCTTCATCAATTCCGGCACGATTCCGCCTTCTACTCGTGGCTGTTCCGGATCGCGATGAATACGGCGGCGAGCTTTCGCCGTCGAAACCACCCGACGCAGTCGCTCGACGATATGGCGGACGACCATGCCCCGTTCGATCCGACCGACACTCACCGCGACACCCGCCCTGGTGAGCGAGCGGAAGTGGCCGAACAGAAAAAGCTGGTCTGGCAAGCTCTGGAACAGCTCGAACCCGACTTTCGCATGGTCCTGGTGCTTAAAGAGCTGGAGGGATTGCGATACGAAGAAATCGCCGAGATCATGAACTGCCCACTCGGCACTGTTCGAAGCCGCCTGCATCGAGCCCGCGCTAT
>JAADHY010000495.1:0-9474 GCA_013151585.1 Planctomycetota bacterium | reverse complement strand
CAGTGGGAATACAGCGCGATCTGCTCAGCCACTTCCGCCACTGCTCCCGCTGAATTCTGGCTCCTGACGGAGCCGCGTCTTTCGTCCGGACGTTCTGGGCTCTCAACGATCGGTCGGCAGCGGCAGAGCCATCCATGTGCAGTAGTAAAGGGCCTGGGGCACGGTGCTCTCCAGCCACTGACGAATCGGTTCCGCCGACTCGCGGGCCCGAACACTGCCCGTCAAAAGCTCCAGCAAGTTCGGTTGAAATCGGTAAGTGACGACTCGGTACTCGTCTTCACCCAGTCCCAGTTTGCTGGCCAACGCCTTGATGGTGTCCTCCTCGTAGCCGATCTCGTCGATCAAATGATAAGTTTCTTTCGCCTCAGTGGCGGTGAAGATTTGCCCTGTCGCCAGCTTTTTAACGTCCTCGTAGTCGAGCTCGCTACGGTTGTCGGCGATGACACGCAAGAACCGGTCAAACGCGTCGTCGAGAATGCCTTCCCACACCTTCCGTTCCTGTGGTGTGAGCTCTCGGAAGGGACTGAGCGAGTCTTTGAAGGGGCCTGTCTTGAGCGGGTCCACGGACACGCCAAATTTCTCAGCGAGCTTGCGCAGATCGTAGCGCGGGATGATCACACCGATGGAACCGGTCCACGTGGTGGGTTCTGCGAAGATACGCCCCTCCGGGCCGGCGCCCATCGCCACATAATAGCCGCCAGAAGCCGCCATGCGCTTCATCGACACGTAGATCGGTTTCTGTCGCCTCAGCTTGGTTAGCTCGTGGTAAATCTGGTGGCTGTCAGCGACTAATCCGCCGGGACTGTCGATGGAGAGCACAACCCCGCGAACCTCGTCATCCTTTTCGGCCCGCTGAATGGCTTTGATGATTCGCCCGGTAAAGGGCGGCATGAGGGTTCCGCTGATTTTGATCAGCGCGATCTTCTTGCTGGCCGTCTCGTTGCCGGAATGGAAACGTTCCAATGGCCCGCCCGCTTCACCGTAATACTCCTGGTACTTAGCGAAGAAGCCGAGATTCACCAGCAGCGACAGCAACAGCACCGCCAAGAGCACCCGCGTGCCCCAGCGACGCCGCTTCGAATCCGGGGACGTCTGGATCACGATCGGCGGGACGCCCGCGGGGCCGGTGGGGATCCGAGTATCTTTTGCAGAATCTTCGTCCGTCATTTCCACTCCATCTGAATCAAGCCCTCGGCCGCGAGGCGGCCCTAAGGAACCGCCAGAGAATAATTGTGCGGCTCGAGATGTAGGGTGGGCTTTCTAGCCCGTCCGAAAGGTGACGGACAGGAATGTCCATCCTACAAAATGAGCACGCCATTCTCTGAAGCCCCCTAAATCGTTTCTGTCAAAGCTGTTACGCATTATGGCCCGTCTCCGGCTGAGGCTCTGGGTTTCGCCCGGTTTCGCCCGGCGTGACCGCTGATCCGGAAGGACTTCAGTGCTGAGCCACACAAGCGTGGCAAACTTTGCGGGTTGTGACGGTCGTCCGGATTGCGTTCTCCGTCGAAAGCCATTCTAGGGCAAAACCGTCAGAGGCGTCAAAACTGAACCGAATCGCCGACGATACAGTTATTGTCAGTCTAGTGGTGCGGATGGTGCCGATTATCGGCATCTGCACGCTGTTACGCAACGTAGCGGACGTATCGAGGCGGGAGACGTGCCTTTGTGGCCACGCGGGCCCGGTTCGGTGCCCCAGTCCGGTTTGCGCCGCACAGTGACTCCGAGACCAACGCAGGAGACGAGGAGAATGAAGGCGAGAATGAGTTTCAGCTTGCGAGCTTGGCTCTGCAGCGCGGCGGCCCTCTTGATCGTAACGCCGACCATTGCCATCGTGGCTCAAACCTTGAAAGGGCAGTCGGCGCAGCCCGCCCAACGCGCTCCGAAGAACTGGTCGCCGTGGCCGGAAAAAGAGCCGTCGCCAACCGCAACACTCAAAAGCGCCGTGCAGCGGGAGCTGGACGCGCTGTACGCCGAGCGGGGCTACAAGGCGCCGACACTGACCGTCGAGCAGGCATTGGAAGCCCTGAAGAAGGCAAAGGCCTTGCCGAGTCACACGCCCGCGGTTCGGACCGTCTCTGCTCAGGCCGTTCCCCGCTCTTCTCGCGATCGGGTCGTTCCCACAACGGAAAAACAGCCCAGCCGCTTGAGCGACCTTCTGAGTCGGGCTCGGCTACCGAAAATTCGCTTCCTGCGTTTGGGATCGAGCGCTCCGGAGGCAAAAGAACCGAAAGTGGAGAAGCAGCCTGCGCCGCAACCAGCGGGCAAGCGGACTGCTCTACGGACAAAGAGCAACAAGAGCAAGTCGCGGCCGGCACCGAAGCCGACCAAGGCGGCTCCGGCGCCGAAAACCATCCAGTCCGAACTGGACGCCCTTTACGCTCGCCGTGGATACAAGGCGCCTCGTCTGACCAATCAGGAAGCGTTGAACGCGCTGCGAAAGGCGAAAGCTCTGCCGACACAGGATCCCTTCGCTGCGATGGCCGGCAAGAATGCCAAGCCGACAAAGAAATCCAGCACGGCCGCTACCGAAAAAAGTCAACCAAAGAAAAAGGGGTTCTTCGACTTGATGGTCGAACGGGCCAAACGTTTCTCCAAGAAGAAGTCGAAAGTCCAGTTGACGAAGGCTGAAGAGCCCGCCAAGAACAGTCGGCGGCCCGCGCCAAAGAAGTCGAAAGAACTGGGCAAGCCCACCGGCAAGGCGACGTCTCCGAAACCTCTGCAACTGGCGGCGAAATCGAAGAGCGCTTCCAAGCCTTCTCCGAAGGCCGCTCAAAGCCCGGTGGCCAAGACCATCCAGCAGAAGTACCAGAAAATCGCAGAACGTCGCGGTCTGACCGGACTGAAAGGATTCTGCCCTGTCGAGCTGCGAGATCATCGTGAGCTGGTTGATGGCAAGAAGCAGTTCGCTTCGGTGTATCACTCGAAAACGTACCACTTCTCCTCGAAGGCCGCCAAGGCCAAATTCGATCGCAGTCCGAAACGATACGCTCCGGCGGCTGACGGTCACGACGTGGTCCTGCTGAAAAAGACCGGCGAGCAGCACGAGGGAACGCTCGACCACGCCGTCTGGTTCCAAGACCGACTCTACCTGTTCACGAGCAAGGTCACGATGGAAACGTTCGTGGCTTCGCCGGACGTGTATGCCATCCACTAATCGCTACCGAAACAGTCGGTAGGAGACCCGGTCGCCTCGGAAGTCGACGGACTGGCTTCCGAGGCTTTTTTGCGCGCACGACTTGGCCGGGTGGCACCGCGTGCAAGACGTTCTCATTCTGCGACACGCCGTTGCTGGCGATGCGATGCGCAGAGGGCTGTGGCGATTGCTGGTACGGAGAGTCCGAGCGGGGTATAGTGAGAGGCGGAATCAAGAAGTGCATCTCGGGAGGTCGCAGAAACGGAGGAACAGAGTAATGCGAAACGAAATGGACCGACGGACGTTCGTTAAAGTTTTCGGCGCGGCTACGGCAGGAGCCGCCGGACTTTTGGCGGGTCATACAGCGTGGTGCGGCGAGGCAGCCGCGACGCCTCACGCGCAGAAATTGGGGTGGTCTGTCGCGTGCCAACTTTACACGTTTCGGAGGTTCGCCTTTTACGAGGCGATCGGCAAGATCGCCTCGCTGGGCGTCCGGTACGTCGAACCGTGCTTCTTCTTGCGATTGGATGCCAAGCGTCCCCAACTGAAGACCAATTCCGATCTATCACCGGATTTGCGGAAGGAGATGAAACAGCGGCTCGACGATCTCGGCTTAAGAATGATTCACTTTTACGCCCGCTTGGGCACGGATGCGGCCGCTGCGAAAAAGACTTTTGAGTTCGCAAAGGAAATGGGCGCTCAGACAATCGTCGCCGAGCCACCTCCGGAGGCATTCGATCTGATCGAGCGACTATGCGGCGAATACCAGATCAACCTTGCTGTCCACAATCATCCTCGGCGGCCAAAATCGCGGTACTGGCGACCTCAGAACGTTCTGGCGGTGTGCGAAGGGCGAAGCCGGCGGATCGGAGCTTGCTGTGATACCGGCCATTGGGTCCGCTCGGGATTGGACCCAATCGAGTGCTTGAAAGCTATGAAAGGCCGAATCATCACTTGCCACTTGAAGGACGTGGCTGAATCCGGAAACCCGAAATCGCGCGACGTTCCGCTGGGACAGGGAAAAGGCAATCTGTCTGCCGTTCTGGGCGAGCTGCATCGGCAAGGCTTTCGAGGAGTTCTGACGATCGAGTACGAACACGACTCGCCCCGGTTGATGGACGACGTGCGCCAGTGTATCGCCTTCGTCGAGAAGACGGCTGCTTCGCTGGCGGGATGAAAGGCGAGCAGTTTGAGGTTGAACGTTGAGCTTCCCGGGGAGGGGCCAGGGGCAGATGCGCGACGGACGGAACGAGGAGACGGGAGATGGGCGACTATCGATTTGATCGGCGGAAGTGGTTGCAGTCAGCAGCCGTCGGAGCGGCGGGGTTGGCCTTTGGCCGCGGCAAGTCCGCGACGGCAAGCATTCCGAGCCTGATCAAGATCGATCAACCTTTTCATGGAGCGGTGTTGAACCGTCGTCATGGGCAGCCGACCAAGGACGGTCTGAAGATTTCGGTAACCGGAACGGCTCCTCTGCGCGATCGCGTTTTGGTGAACGGCGTCCCGGCCAGCCGGGACGGAACGGCTTTCCACGCCGAAGTTGTACTTCGCAAGAAGGAAACGGACATCGTGGCCACGGCCGTCGGCAGCTACGGACGGCACGAACATCGGGTACGCGTGGTCTGGGACAAGAACTCTTTTCCCCGTTACCGCTTCTCAATCGATGATAACAGCTTTTTCCTGCGAGACATCGCGCAGAAGAAATACAAGTCCCTGTTCGATTGCTTCTATCTGAAGTTACTCCGGGATCTGCACGACAAATACAAGACCCGGTTTGTGCTCAACATTTACTACGCGACCGAAGACGGATTCGAGCTGCCTCAGTTCCCGGATCGATACAAAGGCGAATGGAAAGACAACAGCGATTGGCTGAAGTTGGCCTTTCACGCTCGCACGAACAAACCCGATCGCCCGTACCAGTACGCCCCACCCAGCCGCCTCATCGCCGACCTGGACGCGGTGGCGGAAGAGATTCTTCGGTTCGCTGGAGAGGAGACCTATACACCGCCGACGGTGATCCACTGGGGCATGGTCCAGCCCGCGGCGCTAAAGCCACTGGCTGAGAGGGGCGTTCGGGCCTTGAGCGGCTATTTTCGGCAGCACAACGGGATTTGGGACGTCAACTACTGGCTGGACGAAGCTCGCTCGGATTATCTCTCACGCCACGACGCCTTGAAAGACTTCGAAACGGGCATCATCTTTTCGCGAGTGGACATCGTGTGCAACAACACACCGGTCGACCGCGTGGCTCCTACGCTGGCTCCGCTGGCTGAAGACCCCAATCAAGCGGAGATCATGGACCTGTTCACACACGAGCAATACTTTTGGCCCTTTTATCGGAACTACTTGCCTGATCACGGCCAACGGCTGGAAGCGGCGATCCGGTGGGTGACCGACCACGGTTACCAACCGGTGTTCTTCCACGAAGGTTTGCTGGGGGCTCCCGAATAACCCCCGACGAGTCGTCCGGAAATTCGCCCGAAAGACGAGGGCGCTCCCAGCGGCCGCTCGATCGTTGAGCGGGAAGCTGCAGGCGTGGACGAATTGCGGGGCTGGCCGGTGGAGTCGCTTTTGGCTCGCGGTGACTCGACCATCGCGGTGCGCTTTCCAACCTCTTTTTCAACATCGAGAGTCCGTACCGGTCACAAGTCAAAAAGCAGCGCAGCAGCGCGGGACCGATCGGGATGGTATCTTTCGTCTGGTGAAGAGAGAAGGCGAGGCTCCGGCCGGAGTGGCTGAAGACGGGCAAAACCGTGCTGTACCGAGAACCGCGGCTTCCCGTCGATGCCAACCGCTCGTCGACGTTCGAAACCGCAAAGCCTCACCCCAATCCGCCTCACGGCAACTGAGTGGTGAACGAAACCAGGGCTTTCATGTAGTTGGAGCGTTGCAGGGCACTGGAGTCGGGACAATTGCGGATGCTCATACTGCCTTTCAATTGCTCGACTGACTCGTACTCTTTTTCCTCCAGCCAGCTTTGCAGTTCGTTTCGGAGTGTGGTGAGTGTGCCGGTGCCGTGCCTCAGCAGCGTGGTCGCCATCATGACCACGTCCGCGCCCACCAGAAGGGCTTTCAGCACATCCTCGGTCATGTGAAAGCCGCTTGTGGCCGCCAACGAGCAGGAAACCTGGTCACGTAAGACCGCCAGCCATCGAAGAGGCAGCCGGATTTCGTGCCGAGAACTGAGCAGTAGGCTGGGGCTGACCTCCAAGTTCTCCAAGTCGATATCCGGCTCCAAGTATCGGTTAAAGAGGACCAAGCCCGCTGCTCCGGCTTTGACCAGTCGCTGCGCGAAATGCGGCAGGCTGGTGAAAAAGGGGCCGATCTTGACCGCGACCGGAATCTTCACCGATTCACACACGGCGGCGACCAACTGCACGTAACGACGTTCAACGGCGTCGCCGTCCAATTGGGCGTCAGTGGGAACAAAGTAGACGTTCAGCTCCAGTGCGTCGGCACCGGCCTCTTCGATCATTTTCGCATAGCGGATCCAGCCGCCTTTGGAAGAACCGTTCAAGCTGCCGATGATCGGAATCGAGACGGCTTTCTTGGCTTCTTCGACATGTTTGATGTAGGCTTCCGGTCCGGTGTTGTAGTTCTGGAGGTCCGGAAAGTAAGTCAGCGACTCCGCAAACGACTCGGCCCCGTGCTGGTGCAATTCGTGCACCTGCTGTTCCTCGTGTTCAATCTGCTCTTCGAACAGAGACGGAAGTACGGCAGCGGCCGCTCCGGCTTGTTCGAGCTCGCGGAGCGAATCGACCGAGCCGGTGAGCGGACAGGAGGAGGCCACCAGAGGGCTCGTCAATTCCAGACCGAGATACCGCGTAGACAGATCGACGCTCATCCTCATGCCTCCTTCCCGTTGTGCTGGGCCACTTCGCGCTCGATTTGAGCCATCTGCTCATAGAAGTGCCACTGATCGTTGATGTCGCGCTGAGCCAGGTCAAACAACGCCTCGGCTCGATCCGGGCTCGAGCGGCTCAGCATGGCGAACCGAGCTTCCTTCAGAGCGAAGTCGCGGAAGGAAATCGTCGGTTTTCGGCTATCCAATCGGAAAGGATGGCCGCCGTCGTGCGCGAGCCGCGGGTCATAGCGGTAGAGCGGCCAGAAGCCGGAGTTGACCGCCTCCTTTTGGTGACTCATGGACGTCTCCATGTCGATCCCGTGCGCGATGCAAGGCGAGTAGGCCAGGATCAACGATGGCCCCCGATACGACTCAGCTTCCCGAAACGCCTTAATCGTCTGGACGGGGTTAGCCCCCAGGGCCACCTGCGCCACATAGACGGTTCCATAGGAAACGGCCAGCATGCCCAAGTCCTTCTTGCGAGCGGGCTTGCCGGCCGTGGCGAACTTCGCGACCGCTCCACGCGGCGTGGCCTTCGATGCCTGACCTCCTGTATTGGAATAGACGCCCGTATCCAGAACCAGCAGGTTGACGTCGCGGCCCGAGGCCAGAACGTGGTCCAGGCCACCGAAACCGATGTCGTACGCCCAGCCGTCGCCTCCGACAATCCAGACGCTGCGCCGGACCAGTGCGTCGGCGACTGTCAATAGGCGTTTCGCCGCTGGCGAATCCATGGTCGCCAGCTTCTGTTTCAACGCCGCTACGCGCTCGCGCTGAGCCGCAAGCTCGGCCTCCGTTTCTTGCGACGCCGAAATCAGCTCACTCACGAAGTCGTCGCCAAGCTCAGGGGCCAATCCCTTCAGCAGCTCGACGGCAAATTGTCGCTTCTGGTCCAAAGCGAGCCGGAAGCCGAACCCGAACTCAGCGTTGTCTTCGAACAACGAGTTGTTCCAGGTCGGTCCGCGGCCGTCGCGGTTCGTGGTCCACGGCGTGGTCGGCAAGTTGCCACCGTAAATGGAAGAGCATCCGGTGGCGTTGGCCACGAGCATCCGATCGCCGAAAAGCTGCGAGATCAGCTTGACGTACGGAGTTTCGCCGCAGCCGGCACAGGCACCCGAGTACTCGAACAGCGGCTCCAAAAGTTGCGAGCCTTTGACCGTCTGGATCGGCACCTGTGTTCGGTCGATTTCGGGCAGTGATAGGAAGAAGTCGAAGGCCGCTCGCTCCCGATCCAAATGCTCCAGTTTGGGCTCCATGTTGATCGCCTTCCGCTTGGCGACCTCTTTGTTTTTCGCCGGACAGACGTCGACACAGACACCGCACCCGGTGCAGTCATCGGGAGCGACCTGGATGGTCATGTTGCAGCCGGCGAAATCCTTGCCCTTCCAGGCTACCGACTTGAATCCATCAGGAGCTTTTTCCAAAGCGGCGGGGTCGTACGCTTTCATGCGGATCGCTGCGTGCGGACACACAAAGGCGCACAGACCACACTGAGTGCAAACAGGTGGATCCCAGATGGGGATTGTCTGAGCGATGCTACGTTTCTCGTACTTGGCGGTTCCTGTCGGGAAGGTGCCGTCCGGTGGGAAGGCGCTGACCGGCAACAGATCGCCTTTGCCGGCGATGATGACGCCCAGCACTCGCTTGACGAAGTCTGGCGAGTCGTCTGGGACGGGGGCCAAGCGACGGCGATCGCTGGTGACTTGATCCGGCACCTGCACTTCGTGAAGAGCGTCCAGAGCGGCATCGACGGCTGCAAAGTTCTTTTGCAGAATCGACTCGCCGCGCCGGCCGAACGTTTTCTTGATGGCGTCTTTGATCTGCGCGATCGCCTGTTCGCGAGGCAAAACGCCCGAAAGAGCGAAGAAACAGGTCTGCATCACCGTGTTGATCCGGACGCCCAGGCCGACGTCTCGGGCAATCCGATAGGCGTCCACCACGTAGAACTTCAGCTTCTTCTCGATGATTTCTTCCTGCACTTCTCGGGGCAGCTTGTCCCAAACTTCCTCCGGACCGTAGGGGCTGTTCAGCAAGAAGGTGGCGCCGGGTTGCGCCACGGACAAAACGTCCAACCGATCGATGAAGTTGAATTGATGGCATCCGACGAAATTGGCTTTCGTAATCAAGTAGCTGGACTTGATCGGCCGTGGACTGAACCGTACGTGAGAAATTGTGACTCCGCCGGCCTTCTTCGAGTCATAGACGAAGTAGCCTTGAGCGTAGAGGTCTGTGTTTTCCCCAATGATCTTCACCGAGTTCTTGCTGGCACCGACCGTCCCGTCCGAGCCCAGGCCGAAGAAGACGGCTCGCGTCACATCGTCCGGCTCGGTCGAAAACTCCGGATCCCACTTCAAGCTGGTGTGAGTCACGTCGTCCACGATGCCGATGGTAAAGTGACGTTTGGGCTGCTCGGATTTCAACTCGTCCAGAACGGCGGCGGCCATCGCGGGCGTAAACTCTTTGCACGACAAGCCGTACCGCCCACCGATGACACGCG
>JAADHY010000118.1 GCA_013151585.1 Planctomycetota bacterium | reverse complement strand
TTGGAAAATCGAAGTCCTTTGCGGCCAAGATTTTCCGAGAGGGTTCGCTTTTCTTACAAGACCAAAACGAGGTTTTCGGATAAGCTCTAAGCTTATTCCAGCGTGTTCCTTCTCTGTTTGCGGGATCGCAGCGGGGCGGCATCGGGTGCGCACCGGTTGTGCCTGTTCGAGAAGAGGGGATGGCGATGGGGACGGTCAATCGTCGGACGTTTCTTGTGCGCGCAGGGGTAGGGACTGCGGCTGCGGGTGTGATGGCCGGCGGCACGGCGGCCGAAGCTCAGAAAAAAATTCTCCTGGGAGCCATCGGGTGCGGCGGTCGAGGTACTTATCTCGCTCAGACCTTCGCGGGGATGCCGGACGTCGAAGTGGTTTTCGTCTGTGATGCCGATAGGAGTCGCGCTGAACGGGCCGCCGGTGCCGTCGAACGCGCCGGCGGGAAGAAGCCGAAAGTCGTCACCGATTTGCGTCGCATCCTCGACGACCCGTCGGTTGACGCCATCACCATCGCCACGCCGGATCACTGGCATGCGCCCGCCACGATCTTGGCCTGTGAAGCGGGCAAGCACGTTTACGTCGAGAAACCGGCTTCGCACAACATCCGCGAGGGACGGCTGATGGTCGAAGCCGCTCGACGGCACAAGCGGGTCGTGCAGGTGGGAACACAGAGCCGTAGCCTGGGGCATGTCCGCCGAGCGATCGAGCTGTTGCGAGACGGCGCGATCGGCGAGGTTCTGGTCGCCAAAGCCTGGAACAGCCAGCGACGGGCCAACATCGGCCACGCCACTCCGTCCGACCCGCCGCCGGGGCTCGACTACGATATGTGGCTGGGCCCCGCGCCGTATGTCCCCTTTCAGAAGAATCGGTTCCATTACACGTGGCATTGGTGGTACGCTTTCGGCACCGGGGACATGGGCAACGACGGCGTGCACGACTTGGACATCGCTCGTTGGGGACTCGGCGTCGAGACGCATCCGAGCGTCGTGGCGGCCCTCGGCGGCAAGTACTTTTTCGACGATGATCAGCAATTCCCCGACACGCAATATGTGATCTTTGAGTATCCGGGCAATGGGCGGGTCGGCGACCGCCGACAGTTGATCTACGAGCAGCGCATCTGGTCGCCCTACCGGCAGGAGGAATACGAGAACGGCAACGCCTTTTACGGCACAAAGGGCTATCTGCTGCTCAGCAAGAGCCGAGGCTGGAAACTGTTCGGTGAGCGCAACAAGTTGAAAGAGCAAATGACCGGCTCGTTGCGAGGGACGGATCACCAACGGGATTTCATCGACGCGATTCGCAGTGGCAGCCGACCGAACGCGGACATTGCCATCGGCCATTTGTCCTCGTGCCTGTCTCATTTGGGGAACATCGCGACCCGCCTCGCACGGACGCTGCGGTTCGATCCGAAAGCCGAGCGGTTCCTCGACGACGATGAAGCCAACCGTCTGGTACGACGCGAGTACCGGGAAGGCCATTGGGCCGTTCCGAAAGGCGTGTGATCCAGACGAGCCTCGGTCTCCGACGAGGCCCCCAGCGGGAAGAAGAAGCCTTTCCGAGGCCTTCGCCAGGCGGGGAAAAAGCTCCTGCCGAGCTGTCAGCAATCAAGTCATCAAAACGGGGCGCTACACGCTGGGCCGCATTGGCTGCGGCAAGCGGAATCTGCGGTGCGGATCGCCGCAAGGCGGATTCGAATGACTCAATCGGTCGCGATCCAGGCCGAGCCCGCCAGAGCGTGTTCTTTCCGTCGGGCTCGGCTTCGCCAGCATGCTGATTCGAAACGGGGAGGGGAGCGATGAGCGTCACAAAAGTTGCCTTCGTTGTCGGGGGAATGCTGCTGACAGCCGCTCGCTGGCAGGCCGTTGGACCGCCACAAGTCGTCGCGGCAGAGCAGCCTTCGGGCAGTTCCCGGCGGATGCTTTACAACGGCATCGTGTTGCCGCGGCCTTGGCCGCCGCGGCGAAGCGAATTGCCACGAGACCCGGTTACGCCGCCCTACCTCCAGTCACCGCCTGCGGTGATCGACATCAGCGTTGGCCGGCAATTGTTCGTCGACGACTTCCTGATCGAACAATCGACGTTGAAACGAACTTTTCATCAAGCTCGCTACTTCGAAGGCAATCCTGTTTTGAAACCGGACGAGCCGTGGGAAACGCGGACGAAGCCGAATCCTTGCGCCATGGTTTTCAGCGACGGCGTCTGGTACGACCCAAAGGATCATTTGTTCAAGATGTGGTACATGGCCGGCTACGTGGCCGGGACGGCTTACGCCACATCGGACGACGGCATCCATTGGGAAAAGCCGCGGCTCAATGTCGTGCCGGGAACAAACTTGGTGCAACAAGGTTGGCGTGATTCTTCGACCGTCTGGTTGGACCACACCACGAAAGTCCCGGAACAGCGATTCAAAATGGGCTACTACACGCGAGGAGGATGGGTGGTATGCACGTCGCCGGATGGGATCCATTGGAGTGAGCCCGTTCGTGGCGGACCGACGGGAGATCGAACCACGTTCTTCTATAACCCGTTCCTCAAACGATGGGTCTTCAGCTTGCGTGCCGGGCTTCCTGGTTTCGGTCGGGCCCGGCGGTACTGGGAGGCCGACGGTTTTCTGCAGGGAGCTCATTGGACCGGCGGCCAGCCCGTGCTCTGGACTGCCGCCGACAGCGCCGATCCGGCGCGGCCCGACCTGAAGACGCGGCCGCAGTTGTACAATTTGGACTGCGTGGCCTATGAAAGCGTGCTGCTGGGGCTATTCACGATTTGGCGCGGGCAACCGAAGGACCGAGCCAAGCCGAACGAAATCTGCTTGGGCTTCAGTCGTGACGGGTTCCACTGGCATCGACCGTCACGGCGCGCGTTCATCCCGGTGTCAGAACGATACGGCGACTGGAACTGGGGCAACGTGCAGTCGGCCGGGGGTTGCTGTTTGGTCGTCGGGGATGAGCTGAGGTTTTACGTGAGCGGACGGGCGGGCATTCGCGGCTCGCGGTCTTCGGGTGTTTGCTCCACCGGCCTCGCTATTCTCCGCCGCGACGGTTTCGCGTCGATGGACGCAACAACGAAAACCGGGACACTGACAACTCGCCCCCTCCGGTTCAGCGGACGATACCTTTTCGTCAACGTCGACGTCCCGAAGGGGGAACTCCGGGTCGAGATCCTGAACGAGCAGGGGCAGCCGATCACCCCGTTTACCCGCGCGAATTGTCAGCCGCTCCGGACGAACTCGACAGCCGCGCCGGTTCATTGGAAAGGCGGCGACGATCTGTCGAAGCTGGCGGGCCAGCCGGTCCGCTTCCGATTTCATCTCACCTCCGGGCGGCTCTACGCTTTTTGGGTCAGTCCGGAACGAACCGGTGCCAGCTACGGCTACGTCGCCGCAGGCGGTCCGGGCTTCACCGGTCCCGTGGACACCGTCGGACGGACGGGAAAGAAGTAAAAGCTCCGAGAGGTCCGGAACGCTGGGCTGTTTAGGAACGCACGCATTTTGCCGGCGGTGCCCCATCAGACGCTATGGGTTCGTAGCGCAGTGTCTGAAAGGCACCGAGGCTCGTCCCGCCGTGCATTGGCCATCTTCGACGAGGGCAGCGCGGATGGATCGCCGGTTCCCCCTGCCTCCGAGCATATGGACATATAGAGACGCTACAAACACTGCCCGACGCTGCTTCCCCGCGACCAGGGGATATCCGACTCCCGCAGGGCACCGACTCGACGAACCGGTCCTTGAGCCGAGCCCCGCGACCGTTGTGCGGGAGGCAGTCCATCGCAGTGACCTCCAGTCAGCCCCCCTTCCGTTCGCATCACCGGACGTCCTGGGCATTCCAGCTCCCATCCCCTCGCCGGCTCTGTGTCCGGGCGGGGTTTGAAAGTCGAGCGTTGCCGTGGCAGAACTCAGGGGCGTCCCGTGAAGCCGGAGTCGTTCCGCGTCATTGGGGCCGCGCCGCTCACAACTCGCTCGCCACTCCGATAAGCCGCATCCCGCCTATCGGCGACGCCCGCGCCCGCGGCGGGTGGCCTGCATGACGTGCATTTCTTGAATGACGTAGCCGTCTCCTTCGTGGCGGCAAATGAAGCGGATGAGCTTCTTGGCGTTGACGTTCTCCAGGACCAACTGCAGTTTCCCTCCCGGTAGCTTCCGGGGTCGGCCGACAAATTTCACACGCTCGACCAACGTTTTCAGGGCGGCCCGCTTTTCGTCAGAAGCCTTTCCGTCGCGCAGTTCTGCCAGATCGCCTTTGGTGTCGGCCGAGATCACCTTCACCAGCTCTTCCGGCTTGGCTTCGCCACGCAACTGCATCACAAGGTCGAAGATGGCCGCTTGAGGAGATCCTTTCGGGAAAGAAGGACGGCCGCCGCCCATCCCGCGGCCCATGCCGGGGCCCATCCCAGGACCTCCTTCCGGTCCGCCGAGCCCGAATCCCGGGCCTTCTGGTCCGCCCATCTCCGCCTCGATGCCTTCAGGATCGGGGCCCAACCCAGGTCCCTGCATGCCCTCCATCTCCGGCGGCATCCCGGCTTCTGCGGCCTCTTGTGCCCCACGACCAAAACCGCGTTTCTGTCCGCCGCCCAAAGCCCCGGCCATCTCCGCCTCCATGGCCGCCATCTCCTGTTCCATCTGGTCTTCTTCTTGGTCTCCTTCCGGCGGCCCAACCATGCTCGGATCCATCCCGGCCATCTCCGCAGCCATCCCTTCTTCCGAGTCGCCTTCCTCTTCTTCCATTCCTTCCATCCCCTCCGGGCCGCCCATCCCCGGCCCCATTTCTGCGTCGGGACCGCCCATTTCCATGCCGGGACCACCCGGGCCTCCTGGCCCTTCCTCTCCCATTCCTTCCATCATGTTTTCCATGTCTTCGCCGCCGGCTTGGTCGGCGGAGTTGGAAGCGACCGATGACGAATCGCTCGTTGACGACGAACATCCCGTCAGGTTGCTCAGTCCGATTCCGATCACGACCACCAGACCCACGACCGTCCACGCCGACCAATTCCCCACGCCGCTTAGCAGGGCAACAGCTCCCGGCCGATGCCTCACTTTAGACGCCAGTTTTACCCTCGCCATCGCACCTCTCCTCCATTCAACGCCAGATCTGATGAACCAACTTGGCACCTGCTCTCCCAATCTTCCCCTGACACTTCCGCCCCGGTCTCCGTTCGCCGCTCACCTCCTCGGGCCGACACCGCCCTCAGACCGCCGTCCTTTCGCTGCCTTTCGATACTCTATTAGACTGAATTCAACGCCGTTTGTCAGTCCTTCGATGAGAGAAAATGGCGGCCGCTCGCCGCCGCAACTGGCCGGGGATGTCCAGCTAGCGTCGCCGTGGCCCGAGCAAAACTTTTCCCAAATCGTCCGACCCCGCTTGTTGTTCCTTTGTCCCAAACCTAGAATCTGCGACTGCAGCTTGTATATCGGGATTGTTTTTGCCGTGGAAGCATCCTTATGTCACGCCAGTACGTGAAAGAACTCAAGGACGGAGACTCGGTCGACGAAGTCTATCTGCTCGCGGAAAAACAACTGCGAGCGAACCGCAACGCCGCGCTTTACCTGCTGGCGACGCTCAAAGACCGGACCGGGATGATCAGCGGTCTGATGTGGAACGTCACCGAGGATCGGGTCGCACACTTCGACGCCGGCGATTTGGTTCGTGTCAAGGGCAAGGCGCAACTTTACCAGGGCAACTTGCAGTTGATTTTGACTCATGTCGACCGGGTGCCATCCAACGGCGTCGATTGGGATGAGTTTCAGGCTCAGCCCAGCCGTGACGCCGAGCTCCATTTGGCCAGAATCCGAGAAATCTTGCTCTCCATCGACGATCCTCCTCTGCGTACGTTGATGGAGTGTTTCCTCGTGGACGAGGAACTGGTGGACTTGCTGATGCGGGCCCCGGCTGGCATCAAGGTCCATCACGCCTACCAGGGCGGGTTGATCGAGCATATCGCGACAATGTTGGAGATGGCCCGCCGCATCGAAGACCTCTATCCCGAAATCGATATCAATCTGCTGCTTGCCGGCATTTTCCTGCACGACTTGGGGAAAGTGCGGGAGATGGAGTTCGGCCAGACATTCGCTTACACCGACGAAGGGCAATTGCTGGGCCACATGCTGATCGCCGTCCAAATGCTGGACCAGAAAATCGCTCAAGTGCGGGAAATGACGGGGCAGCCTTTCCCTGAGGAAACTGTCTTGCGGCTGAAGCACATGATTATCAGCCATCACGGGTCATACGAGTCGGGCAGTCCGAAACTGCCGATGACACCGGAGGCGATCGCTTTGCATCATCTCGACAACCTGGATGCAAAGGTGCACGAGTTCGCCGAGACGATCGACAGTGACCCGAACCGCCGATCTCACTGGACGCCATACATCTCGCGCATCGAGCGAAAGCTGTTCAAGGGCAACCCCCACGGAGGAAACTCAAACAGCCCTTCTTGACGACGAAGTCAATTTGACGTGAGCGAGGTCAGCGGCGGTTTCGCGAACAGACGCTTTGTCGTCTAGACGAACGAGGCAGGCCGATCGACCGAAGGGGAGCACGGTTGAAACGAAAAATCCTGGAGTTTGTTCAACGGACGGGTTACAAGCCGCTGAAGGCGAAGAGCCTGGCGAAGCGACTGGGCGTAACGAAAAAAAATCAGGCCCAGTTTCAGGCGGCCCTTCAGTCTCTGATGGAATCGGGCGAACTGCGGGAGGGCCCGGACGGCCGACTGCGGCCTCGAATGGCCGCCGGCCTACTGGTCGGCATCGTCAAGCGGACTTCTCGCGGGACGGGTGTGTTCATTCCCCACGATGCGGACGAAGCCCCGACCAAGCGCGAAATCCTCATCGCCGCCGCCGACATGCGGGACGCCCACACCGGCGATGAAGTCCTGGTCCGGCTGCTGAAACGGCGGGGGGCGGGTGGTCGCCGCTGCGGGCGCATCGAGCAAATTCTGGAGCGGGCGACCAACCAGTTCGTCGGCACGTATTTCGAAGCAGGCGGCAGCGGATACGTGCAAGTCGTGGGCAAGACGTTCACCGAGCCGATTCTCGTGGGCGATCCCGGAGCAAAGGGGGCCAAGCCGGGCGACAAAGTCGTCGTCGAAATGCTGCGGTATCCTTCGCAGACGCATAGCGGCGAAGCGGTGATTACCAAAGTGCTCGGTCCGCAAAATGCTCCGGGCGTCGACGAGCTCTCGATCACTCACGAGTTCGGCTTGCGGGACGAGTTCCCTGAGGAAGTTCTGGAAGACGCCCGGCGCCAGGCCCAGCAGTTTGACGAGACCCATCTGGACGGTCGGGTCGATCTGACCAAAGAGATCATCGTGACCATCGATCCGGCTGACGCTCGCGATTTCGACGACGCCATTTCGCTGACTCGCTCCCGCGACGGCCACTGGCATCTGGGAGTGCACATTGCCGACGTGTCGCATTTTGTCGAGTCGGGCAGTGCGCTGGACCGCGAGGCTCGTCTGCGCGGCAACAGCGTCTATCTGCCCGGCCGCGTGCTGCCGATGCTGCCCGAGCTGATTTCCAACGGCCTGGCCAGCCTGCAGCAGGGCCGCGTGCGGTACACGAAGTCCGTGCTGATTGAGTTCACACCGGAAGGGATCCCGGTTCACACGGAGTTTGCCCGCTCGGCCATCCGGGTCACTCGGAGGTTCGCCTACGAGCAGGTGATGGCAATCATTGAGCAACCGGAGCGCTTCCGGACCCGGGTCAGCGCCAAAGTCCGCAAACTGCTGGCGATGATGTACGAGCTGGCCATGATTTTGCGCCGGCGCCGACTGGAGGCCGGGGCCCTGGAGCTGGATGTCCCGGAAATCGAACTCGAGTACGACGACGACGGACGAGTCGTCGGCGCGCATGCCGTCGAACACGACGAAAGCCATCAGATCATCGAAGAGTTCATGCTGGCGGCCAACATGGCCGTAGCTCAAGAGTTGGACGATCGGGGAATCCCCTTCATGCGCCGCGCTCATGGAGCTCCGAACCCGACCAAGCTGAAAGCCTTCGCTCAGTTCGTCAGTGCTCTGGGATACAAGCTGGAACGGTACCAAAGTCGATTCGAACTGCAGAAACTCCTCAACCAGGTCAAAGGAAAACCGGCCGAATCTGCCGTGAATTACGCTTTGCTCCGCAGCATGAAACAGGCCGAGTACACCGGTGAGCCGCTGGGACACTACGCTTTGGCCGTGGAGAACTACTGTCACTTTACCAGCCCGATTCGCCGGTATCCGGACCTGACGGTGCACCGTCTGATCGACGGCATTCTGGAAGGTCGCAAGCGGGTCCCTGGGCCCAATGAGCTGGAACTGACGCGGCTCGGCAAGCACTGCTCCCTGACGGAACGCAAAGCCGATGCGGCTGAACGTGAGCTGATCAAGGTCAAGCTGCTGCGGTATTTCGCCGATCGAATCGGCGAGGTGATGGAAGCAGTGATCACGGGTGTGGAACGATACGGCTTGTTCTGTCGCGGCGTGGACCTTCCCGTCGAAGGCTTCATCCACATCAGTTGGCTTTCCGACCACGATAACTTTTACTACGACGCTTCGAGCATGAGCTTGGTCGGGCGTCAGTCCGGGCGTCAGTATCGGCTCGGCGACGTCATTGAAGTCATGGTCGCTCACGTCGATCTGGACCGACGGGAACTGGACTTTGCTTTGCCAACACGAAAGGCGAAGCGGCGATTGGCCCGTTCAGCCGTCGAAGAGCCAGCCACTGAAAGCCCTCCCAAGAAACAGCCCTCCGAGAGAAAAACCAAACGGCCGACGGCCAAACGAAGTCGGCGGTCTTCGTCCAGCAGCCGTCAGGCGAAAAAGCGGAAAGGCCGTCGCTGAGCAGCACGCGGATGCGCCGATCGGCTGGGAACGGACCAGAATTCGGTCAGGGGTTCCCGTTGTTCCCAGGCAGCGGCCCGGGAATCTGCAGCTTGCAAATGGCCGGACTTCTTTCGGACGGGTGACGAGTGGCTGGAGACGAACGAAGTCAGCTTCCGGCCGCCGATTTCCGGGGCTTTGCCACGCTCAACCCCGGGCCACCCTTCACGCGCCAGCGAGTGTTCCATCGTGGCGCGTCCCGCTTTCTTCACCCGCTAAATCACCTGCTGCGTGCGTGTTCCAGAATCACGACATGCGGGAAACGGACCGTTCCAGTCATCATTCGGAACGTCGATCCCTCGACGAGCAATGGATGCCACGTCGCAAGCCGTAATGCGTCACGCAGTCTGAGAACTTAAGACAGCCAGTATGGTTCGGTCTGTTTGGCTCCCCATTTCTTGCGGAGCTGGTATGCTGTCTGAAGCGGATTTGGGGATGGTTTGATGACTTCCGACGAAGGAGGAACGGCGGTGGCGATGCGGCAAGCGATCAGGTTGCTGGCGGGGTGGCTCGGTACAATTTCGACGATCGGATTTCTGCTGACGGTCCTGGATTTGGCTGGTGGAGCTGCGGCGGGTGAAGTGCCCGCTCAGTTTACTCCGCTGACAGAAGTCGTGCCGAAGATCATCGACAGCAGTCCCGCCTATCGCAGCGGTCGGCACAACGCCGAGAACTTGATCGACGGAAAGGTCCGCACCGAGTATTCGTCGGCCAGCAAAGGCGTGGGCACGTTCGTTGACTTCGATTTGGGACAGCCGATGCCCGTGGCTGGCTTTCGTCACTTGGACCGGAACGACCCGGCCACGGTGGCCCGGTCACAGCTCCTTTTCAGCAACGACCCAAAGTTTGAGAAGGTGCTCGGAACCGTCGATGTCGAGCACCCAGCGGAGCGGGCCGCCGAGACGAATGCGACTTTCCCGCCCGTCACTGCTCGCTATGTCCGCTGGAAGGTGACGGCCGTCGGGCCCAAGCGGTACGGCACCGTCGGCGGTGCGGAGATTCGATTCTTTCTCGCCGGTCCCTCAGAAACGAAACCGATACGTTTACAGATCGACTGCCGACCGGTCCCGGCCGTCATCCGCACCGCGGCCGGGTTGATGCGTCCGCTGCGCATGACGATCGGATACCCCTACCGCGAAGCAGTAGACGCCGTGATCCGTGTCGGCAAGGCGAAACCGATTCCGATCCGCTTGAGTCTGGGGACGCACGTTGTGCCGGTCGCGTCCATTTCGGAGGTTTCCGAGGAAACAGCCTTTCCCGTGACCGTGACGATCGGGCCGCACACGGTCCGCAGCGAACTGAAGGTGGCGCCGGTTCGACACTGGGAGCTCTGGTTCCTACCGCACTCGCACAACGACATCGGTTACACGCACGTGCAAACCGAGGTGGAACGGACGCAATGGTCGCATCTGGAGAAAGCGATCGAGATCGCTCGCCGGACGGCCAGCTATCCGCCCGGGGCCCGGTTCAAATGGAACGCCGAAGTGATGTGGGCCGTCGATAGCTATTTGAAGCAGGCGTCGCCTCAAAAGCGTCGGGAATTCTTGAACGCGGTTTGGCGAGGCTGGATCGGATTGGACGCTCTGTACGGCAACGAGCTGACCGGTTTGTGCCGTCCCGAAGAGCTGTTTCGGCTGACCGACTGCGCCCGTCGCGTCGCCAGGCAGTACAACCTGACGATCGACTCGGCCATGATCACCGACGTGCCCGGCTACACGTGGGGCATTGTTCCGGCGTTGGCTCATAGCGGCGTGAAGTATTTCTCGGTTGGGCCGAACCACATT
>JAADHY010000266.1 GCA_013151585.1 Planctomycetota bacterium | reverse complement strand
CGCTTCTCGCGCCTTTGGCAGCTCCCTCCTCCGAACGAATAACCGGGCGATACGGCCTAGCAGCGTGCTCTTGGCCGGTCCCGACGGCAGCGACTCCACGGCGTCGAGCAGTCGGCGGTCTTGATCCTCACGCAGTTCTTCACCGGTCCAGGGCCTTAGTACACTCGCCGCGGCCAACGACGAGTTGAATGAACGTGGCGAGAGTCCGAGCGCCGAGGAAGAAACTGCTGTCTGAGGATCGACTGATTCAGCTCGGCCGCGGGTAGACGCCATTGATTGCACTCCCCGGTTCCTCAAAGGTCTGATCGGACCGGGCGCGAGCATTTTTTCCGTCACCGATGTCGGCGTCAGCTCAGGCATCGCTGAGTGCTGGGTCGGGAAACGAGCTTGACCATGCGCCGCCGTGCCGACGACAAGTCCCGTCAAAATCGCAGCGACACCAGCGCCCGCGCGACAAAACCTCGCACCGAACAGTTCGAGGCGTCGTCTCAGTCGACGACCTGCTTGCGGTGCCGCGCTTGTGTTTCGCCCAGCGCAGCTTCGCTCCCCCGACATGAGCACCTCCCTGTCCCCGAACGGCCAGTTGATCTCGGATCCTCTCTGGGCGGGGCACAAGCTCTGGCGGCCATCAGGTCCCACCTCGAGTCACCAACCTCGTTAAGCCGAGGTTGGCCGGACGATGTGTCCGGTTCGGAGAAGATTCGTACTGGCCAAACCTCCTTCCCAGCTGACTTGAAAACGCGCGGCCCACTGTACGGATTTTGCGAATTTCCAATGACCGCAGCCAGCCGTGCCGATGGAGTCTGCACGCTATCCCCCTATTGGAAGAGAGTGCGGTCGCACGGCGTGGCTCCCTTCCCAAATGTGGCTTCTCGCACGCAACCAGACATTGTGGAAATTCCGGCCTGAGTCGGTCTTTGCCGTTTGGAATTGGAACGGCCACTTTCCGCGCGGGATGCGCGCATCATGAGGTACGGAAGAATGACGCTCCTGGAAACAAGCCCTTGTGAAACAATAGTCGTACTTCCGAGAGCCTAGCCGTTCGGACCAACCGGCATGCCATCGGCCACCCGGGACAGCAAGTCCATGAGACCGCAAACTCATAGATTGACAGACCGCGTCCTCCAGTGCCGGCAGACTGCACCTTTCCCCTCAGGAGATTTCCGGCGTAAGCTCCCGTACATACATGTATCGACTGTTTCGATTTGGAACTTTCGCGAGAACTGGAAAGGCCGCTTTAGATCGTGCCCCCGCTTTCCCGCTCTGACGAGACGAATCGATCCCCAACTCTGCTCTGAGGCAAAGATACCAGCCTAGCGGTTGCTTGCGTCAACTCTTTGCGGAGCGATGCTTGCCCGTACCAACATACTGTAGCTTGTATATGTTATGAGTGTATGACCAGAATTTTGTCCCACTCAATGACGCCACACCATTAACAGTCTGCATATGACGGAAGTCCGCCGATTTCCTCGTGGCCTGACGAAGGCCCCCGACCAATTTGCCCTCGATCTGTTGAAGCCGGGCAACGGGTTCTTTGGGATGCTTGAATCTCCTTTTGCGAAAGCACTGTGACGTGCGCCCCAACAGAATCCAAGGCTCGCATCGATAATCCGTGTGGACTTCCGTTGTCAGTAAGAGCTTTCGTCGCGGCAGAGTCTTACAGGTATCATTGACACACAACAGCTTTCCGGTGAACGTACTACTCGTGCCGTCATTTGTGGGCCACAGCCAAGGCCAGGCAGCCGCAAATGGCCTTTTCGCAACAGGAGCATTCCAGCCCGACTTTTGCCAATTTTGGCGGAGTTCGGGTGAGACAGTCCACGATTTCAGACCGCTTGGCATAGGTGCGTCAGCAAAAGCGAGCGGAGTCGGACGGGGAATTTTTTCCACACCCACCGGAACTGCGGCTGCCCAAAAACTGCCTCTGTCCAAAACAGCTCGCGCACCGTCGCCAGGGCATCGGCGAACGTCGGCTCGCTCTTCACATAACCAAGACGTTGGATCAAACGCACGGGGTGGAGCTTTAAATGTTTGTTGTAGATCAACGTCACCAGACTGAAGAGCCCGAACAGGCAGGGGATCAGGCGCAGCACCGAGTGCTTGCACCAGTGCCGCAGACCCTCGATGCCCAGATGCGCCCGGACCTCTTCAAAAGTCACCTCAATGTTCCAACGCATCATGTAGATGCCGACGATCTGTTCCAGCGACAGCAGGCCCGGCCAAGTGCAATAAAGGTAGATATCGTCCCGCGTGCCGGTCACGTCGCGGACAAAGACCCACTGGACCGGCACCAGCCCCTGACCGGTCCGGTACCAGTGGCCGCGCCCGGTGGCGATCTTGACCGTCCGTTCGGTCGCACGGTACCAGGCGACCTTCGTTTCGCGCAGCTTACTCAGGACGACCGTTTCAGCCGGCGAAGGCAGCTTGGCCCCTTTCACGCGCGGCCGCCCCTTGCCTCGGTACGGCGGCGGTTCGTACAGAGCCGCATCCGCATGGAACACAAGGCACATCGACGCCGATGGCGATGAGCAAACTTGGCCGGCTCGTGGGAGTTGAAGCCGCCATCGCCCACGAACACGAATTTCCGCTCGGGAAACCAGTGCATCAACTGAGCCATCAGTCCCTTGGCAATCTGGGCGGGCGTCTTGTGCCGTCGGCCCTCGGCCTTGTTGAGTTCCTCGGGCCGGTACAAGGCCTCCAGCACGGGCAACGCCCACGGCCGGCGGCAGAAAGGCAATTTGACCGCGACCGACAAGACCACCACCTTCACCCCGTAGACATGGACCGTGTGGCTCTGGGAGGAACGTTTTGCGTCGCGGTGGCGGCCCTTGCCGTAGACCTTCTTGCCCTTCCGCTCCAGGACGGTATCGTCCATGGGCACGATGACCAACTCCTCCGGCGGCACCAGATCGATGATCCGTCGGGCGATGATCCTGCCCAGTTTCCAAGGGGACCAGGGTGCTCGGTTGAAGAGTCGATGGTAGTCGGGGTGGTCGCCGGGAGCCAAGGGGCCCATGGTGGAGAGCACACGCAGGATGGTGCGTGGCCCGTTGGTGAGGATGGCCCCGACGACCAGGGCCCAAAAAACGCTGGAACGAAGGCTGGGTAAATGCTATAGAAAGAAGCATCCGGATCGGCTCGGCCGTTTGGGGTGGCGACATACCAGACTCCTTTCTGGCCTAGGGGGCTGGGAAACGAAACGATTGGGTTGCCGCCCGGGAAAGGAGTCTTCTTACGGCCAAACGCGTCGTTCGTGTCCAGATGAACTGTAGCCGAAGCCGCCCCAAAATAGCAAGAGACGAGTTGAGCGCTCGTCGATTTGCGGAGGCGGTTCCGGGCCACTTGGGAGTCGAGCACTATTTGCATTGGCAGTTGGATGTCACCTTCGGTGGGGACGATTTTCGGATTCGGAAGGGTCATGCTCCGGCGAACATGAGCATCCTGATGCGGACGGCGCTGTCGCTGCTGAAACGGGAGAGGAGCGTTCGACGGGGCATCCAGACCAATCGGAAGAAGGCCGGGCGGGAGACAGACTACTTGACGGGAATCCTTGCGCGTCCCAACCTTAAGATGCGATTGCCCTGCGGGCGGGGCCTACGCGAACCGGGTCGACTTAAGCGGCATGATGGCCGAGGCGTTTGGGAACATTGAGGAAAGGACTTGGGAAGGTCGGGCTGGAGCGGACTCGATTGCAAAGATCGCCGTGCTAACGGAGTTGGGACGGTTCAGGGCGACGCGATCGATGGCGGGCCGGTAATGGACCAGTCATCCCAAAAAGCGAGCATTTTCGTCACTTGAGCGAAACCGGACCGCCGGGGCTTCCCGTGCGAGGTTGACCAGAGTAGGCTCGTAGAGCAGCGTTGTATCGTGTGTCCAGTTTGAGGAGGTTAGCCATGTCAATCGGTGTAGATCGGTTCCCGCGGGGCCGCGTCAAGAGCTACGATGAGGTCCGGAAGAGCGGGCGTGGCCAGATTTTTTGGCGGGCTTAAGTGCTGGTGGCGTTTTGGGTTGCCCAGTAG